>CAZSNX010000540.1:0-3537 GCA_964607945.1 uncultured Candidatus Obscuribacterales bacterium | reverse complement strand
GACTCGTCAGGACCAGGCAATCTGTTATCGGCATCCTTCATCGAGCGCCCTCGATAGTCACAACTCCTCTATACCACGCTTAATGTAGCAGCAGTTTCCGTCAGCTGTGAAGTTCCCGCCGGACTGATATGCTGCGATAATTTGAAGTCGACACCCGTCTGTGATCTTTCAGGACAACCAGCGGGATGGCGAAGGAGGTATCGAGGGTGGAGGATTTTGAGAAGCTTGGAGTCTTCTATCTCGGACGCCCGTACTGTCTTCAAAACAAGAGACCGAAAGACGGCGTCCTGCTTTACGAATCACGCGATCTCTTGACCCACGCAGTCTGCGTCGGCATGACCGGCAGCGGCAAGACCGGGCTTTGCATCAGTCTCTTGGAAGAAGCGGCAATCGACGGCATCCCAGTAATAGCGATCGATCCCAAGGGAGACCTGTCCAACCTCCTCCTCAGATTTCCGAACCTGAGCCCAACTGACTTTCTGCCGTGGGTAAATGAAGATGATGCGCGTCGAAAGGGTCTATCGACGGAAGAGTTTGCCGCAGAGCAGGCCGGAAGATGGTCGTCCGGTTTAGCTCAATCAGGTCAATCCGGCCAGCGGATAAAACGGCTGTCTGACACAGCCGAATTCGCCATTTACACGCCGGGCAGCAATTCCGGTCTGCCTGTTTCCATCTTGAAGTCACTATCGGCGCCGGTTAACGGCGCTCAAAATGACGATGACGGATGGCGAGACAGCATCAATGCCGGCGCGACCAGCCTGCTCACGCTCTTGGGAATCGATGCAGACCCGCTTAAGAGTCGCGAGCATATTCTGCTGTCCAGTATTCTCAATGCGCTCTGGCGCCAGCATGAGGACCTTACCGTCGGCTCTTTGATCGAATTCATTCAGAGTCCTCCGTTTACAAAGATTGGAGCGATCGATCTCGAGTCCTTCTTCCCGGCAAAGGAGCGCTTCCAGCTTGCCGTCTCTCTCAACAATCTCCTGGCGGCGCCGGGTTTCGAAGCCTGGCTTAAAGGTGATGCGCTCGATATCGACAAGATACTCTACGGTAATCGAGGCAAGCCGCGAGTCTCCATCTTTTCAATTTCGCATTTGGGCGACAGCGAACGGATGTTCTTTGTAACGCTTTTGCTCAATCAGATCGTGACCTGGATGCGCGCCCAATCAGGAACGACCAGTTTGCGGGCGATTGTTTTCATGGATGAGATTTTCGGCTACTTTCCGCCGGTGGCAGAACCGCCCTCTAAAGCGCCTTTGCTTACTTTACTGAAACAAGCTCGCGCATTCGGCGTAGGCGTCGTATTAGCCAGCCAAAATCCGGTCGATCTCGACTATAAAGGACTGTCAAACACGGGCACCTGGTTTATCGGCAGGCTTCAGACTGAAAGAGACAAACTGCGTTTGTTGGATGGTTTGGAAGGCGCGGCCGCTGCCAATGGTGCAACATTTAATCGCCAAAACTTGGATAAAATGCTGGCTTCACTGGGCAGTCGGATCTTCTTGATGAATAATGTCCATATCGACACCCCGGCAGTCTTCGAGACACGCTGGACACTTTCCTACTTACGCGGGCCGCTGACTCGCCAACAGATTAGCGCTCTTGTGAAACAGCAAGGTAGTAAAACCTCCGGTAACGGGCAAGAAGCGGACACAGTTAAAATCGACTCTGAGGCGCAGAATACACGCGAAAGCAAGCCGAACAATTCTCAGCCAGCATCGGGCAGACCGGTCGTTCAGCCAGGCATACCACAATTTTTCTTACCGCTTAATGGCGCTCGCCCGGCAGGGTCACAACCGCTCTATAATCCGATGCTGCTGGCATCAGCGACCGTGCGGTTTGCAGACTCCAAACTCAAGGTGGATGTGGCGCATGAGATGACTTATCTGGTGCCAATCGGCCAGCGAGCGACTCAGATAGACTGGTCGGACGGCACGCGAGTGAGGTTGGGCGAGGGCGCTTTGGAGGAATCACCCGAAAGGGATTCGCTCTATACGGCGTTACCGCCACCGGCTGCGTTGCCTGCCAATTACAAAACTTGGGGCAAAGAATTCGCCAACTGGCTATATGGTGCACACTCGCAGCCGACCGAAACCGAAAGGGAGTTTCGCATCAGGCTTGCTCAACTGGCTCGCGAAGAGCGCGACCAGCAAGCAGAGAGACTGAAAGGCAGATACGCCCCTAAAATGTCTGCGCTGCAAGACCGGATTAGAAGAGCCGAGCAAGCATTAGAACTCGACTCACAGGCAGCCAGAGATGAACAGCTTCACTCGGCAATCTCGGTCGGAGCGACCTTGCTCGACGCCCTCATGTCAAGGCGAAAGCTAAGCGCCGGCACCATTCAAAAGGCTTCTTCCGCTGCTCGCAGCGCCGGAAGGGCTGCCAGGAAACAAAGCGAAGCGTCACATTCCCAAGACAATCTGCAAGCTCTTCATCAACAACTGACTCAACTCGAATCAGATTTCAAAGCCGAGATGGCTCGATTGAGCTGCAAACTGGATGCTCAATCAGAACCGCTCGAGACAGTAGCGGTCTTGCCCAAGAAGACTAACATCAGCGTCAAGCTCCTCTCGCTGGTTTGGGTACCCAGCTGGCAAAATGAAGACGGCAGCCTCGTTAAAATCTGGTGTTGAGTCGGAGTAATCAGGATGTGCGGACGCTACACACTAGGACGCTCGACCAAAGATATTTTACTGCGGTACGCTATTCAGCAGAGCTTGTTCGAGTTCTCCCCTCGCTACAATATTGCGCCATCGCAGCTAGTGCCGGTTGTGATGTCCGCAAACGGCTCGCGCACGCTCGACATTCTCAAATGGGGACTTATCCCTTTTTGGGTCAAAGATTTGAGCAAGGCCAAACCACTCATCAATGCCCGAGCCGAGAGCCTGTCCGAAAAACCATCCTTTAAACAAGCACTGGCCCGCAGGCGGTGCATCATCCCAGCCGACGGCTTCTATGAATGGAAAGGGCAATCCAAAACACGCATACCCATGTACATAAAATCCAGCGGCGACGAACTGTTTAGCTTCGCCGGTCTCTGGGAGCAGTGGACATCGGCCGCTGGCGAGGTGCTGAGAACATGCACCATCATTACAGTTGCCCCTAACCAGCTGATGGCCGATATTCACCACCGCATGCCGGCGATTCTCGACCAGCGCAGTGAAGAACTTTGGCTTACGGAAGCGGAAGGCGACGTTGCAAAACTTAGTGCTCTGCTTCGTCCCTACCCGGACCACTTAATGCATGCTCATGAAGTGTCAGCTCGAGTAAATTCAACTGCTATCGATGATGAAGATTGCACAGTTGCCGCGCTCAAGCTCTTCTAGCTTAGATTGAAGCAGGTAGGACGGGGGTACAAGTCTGTCAAAGCGCTGCTGCATTTTGTCGGGAGAGGCCGCTTGCATTCACGGTCGGCAAATCCGTACGGGATGCACGAACAGGAGGTAACCTCAGATGTCTAATCGTTCCTGCCGATGGCAGGCCAGAATCGCCCCACTTACAAGGACAGATCGCAGCCCCTCCGGACAGGCACTGGCC
>CAZSNX010000539.1:0-3540 GCA_964607945.1 uncultured Candidatus Obscuribacterales bacterium | reverse complement strand
GGCAGGCAGGATCTACCGGTCGATATTACGCCAGTACCGGTTTGGGGCTGTACTTATGCCGGCGGATAGTCGAAGCGCACGGGGGCAAGATTTGGTGCGAAAGCACCGTCGGGCAAGGCAGCACCTTTTACATTGAGCTATAGCGATTTATGGCTAGTACTGACTAATCTGTTGAAGCAGATAATCGAAAACAATGGGAGTTAGTCTTGCACATTCACGTATGTCAGCTGCATGCGTGTGTTGTTGCGTACAAGCACTAGCTTCGCCCTTGTGTAGTTCTATCGATCTTTCAATGTTCTGCCAAATTTTATCCACCCTAACAGAATCCGATTCGGATCTTCCGAGCTTGCCTTCGAAATACTTCAACAGAATATTCTTGGCGGTTGTCAGACATCCGCAGGAGCCATTCGAGCCTGCTTGAACTTCGCTGACAGCTTCCATTGGAATCAACCCATACTGACCTGCACTTCTGGCGATCGCTTCAGAAGCAGATTGTCCCTCTATCAGCAAGTAGTAAACTAGTAACCTAGCATTAGGGAATTGAAGGGACATCCGAATTAATGCATGTTTGACGTTGAATTATTACGAGGCGCAATCGCCTTAAGATAGATTATGCTGGCACTAACGAAATTGCACATCATCCTTTGTGATGAGAGTCCGGCCATTGAGTAGCGTTTCGATCATCTCCAAGGATGATTTCACTGTACCGGTTCATAGACCTTCAGAAGCTTGCGCGAATTGCCTCTCCGCAATAAACTGAAAGTAGAGAGAAACCCAGGCGGGCTAAAACCTGTGAGGGCAGCAGGCAACCAAGCTAAGCTTCGAACCTGAAGACCCCGGCAATCGCCGGGGTCTATTTTGTGGAGAGCTTGATTCGAATCATCATCTAGATCGATATCGGAAACATAAGTTTACTGAGCCGCCCAACAGCCACAACACGCCATCACCGGTGACACTGCAAGTTAACAAAGTGATTGCGGACAAAAATGGGTCTGCGCCTACAAAGGCTGAAACGCATAGTTCGAGACCAAGTATTTACCTCGAATCAAGAGAACCATTCAAATGGTCGATAGCAGGCTATCGCGGCTTCGCCAATAATGGTATTTGTACATCAAGAGGTGCTGTCATGTCTGCAAGCGGGCTGGTTCCATCAAGTAAGCCACTAGAGAATCGCGAAATAATTGAACCATTGGATGCAATAGTTCAGCACTTTGCCGTCGATCCAAATATCGGCCTGACTGAGGGAATTGCAGCAGAGCGTCTACTCCAATTTGGTCCTAACCGAATGGTGCCTAGAAGGTCAGACGGTGCATTGAGCCTTGTGCTAAGGCAGTTTCAGGGTACAGTAGTGTTGCTCCTACTCGGAGCAGCCGGTATCTCCTTCATTTTGCACGAGGCGATCCAAGGAATAGGGATTCTGGTTGCAGTGATTATTAACGCAGTAATTGGTTTCATCACAGAGTGGAAAGCCAAGATATCGCTAGATAAGCTGGAAGCATTAGCCGGTCCGACCGCCCGAGTCCTCAGGGACGGTTTTGAAAAGGAGATCCCCGCTCATGAGCTAGTTCCTGGTGACATCGTTATTCTCGAGGCGGGCGCCCGAATACCTGCTGACTTGCGACTCCTTGACGCAGTTGGATTGAGTGTCGATGAGTCGTCCATGTCCGGGGAAAGCATTCCGGTGCATAAGTCCCTTACCGCGACTGCCGAAAGCGATCGCGATGCATTACTTACTTTGCAAGGAACACTAGTGCTGGCTGGTCGAGGACGCGGTGTTGTTGTTGCAACAGGCGACCAGACACGCCTGGGGCATGTTGGGCGGCTTCTCACAGAAACAACCCCAAGGAGGACCCCGCTAGAAGAGCGACTAGAGGAGCTAGGGAAGCACCTGACTGTTTCAGTAGTGATATTGTGTGGGCTGCTCGCTGGTGTTGGCATCTGGCATCACCAAGATACCTGGTTGATGATTCAAACCGCTATTGCACTGGCTGTTGCCGCGATACCCGAAGGAATGCCTGTAGTGGCGACCTTGGCGCTAGCAGTTGGTACACAGCGCATGGTGCGGGCACGAACCCTTGTAAGGCAACTTGCCGCCGTAGAGACATTAGGATGTACGACAGTTATTTGCAGCGATAAAACTGGCACCCTAACTGAGAATCAAATGGTAGTTACAGACCTCGCCTGCAACAGCCGGCACCTCAATATCTCTGGAACCGGCTATGAGCCACGAGGCTCAATCAGCGAAAACGGCACTGCAGTTTGTGCTATGGAGGACAGCATTCTCGTTGAGCTTCTGCGCGCTGCGGCTTTGTGCAACGACGCTAAACTCGAGCGGCATACCGAAGAGGGCGACTGGCAAGTACATGGCGATCCTACCGAGGGAGCATTGATTGCTGCTGCCGGCAAAATTGGACTTAAGCAGGACGAACTTTGCGCATGCTATCCCCGAATTGCGGAAATACCATTTGACTTGGCTCGCAAGAGGATGAGTACTCTTCATCGTACAGCTGATGGTCGCTTGCTCTTGTATGTAAAGGGCTCACCGGAATCAGTCTTAAGGCGATCATCCTTTGTTCACAGCGCGAACGCAGATCGAGCGATCACCGGCAAGGAGAAACACTGGTTCAACATGAAGAATGAAGAGCTGGCCAAACGTGGATTGAGGGTATTGGCCGTAGCTTTTAAGAAGTTGGACACGCTACCGGCGGAACTAAATGCCGAAGAGATCGAAAAGGACTTGACACTGCTCGGGTTTGTTGGCATGTCCGATCGGCCTAGGCAGGGCGTGCAAGAAGCCATTGAAAGCTGCAAGAAAGCGGGCATAAAGGTGATAATGGTGACTGGAGATCAACCAACAACCGCAATAGCTGTGGCAAGAGATCTTAACTTGATTGGGCCGGACACTACTGGCGACATCGCACTTTCTGGTAGCGAAGTTCGCATGATGAATGACACCGAACTGCGCTTGGCCCTTGAGGATGCGACAGTATTGGCCAGGGTCACTCCGGAAATGAAGCTTGCGGTAGTGAAGGGTCTACAAACCAACGGTGAAATTGTCGCCATGACTGGTGACGGGGTAAATGACGCTCCGGCCTTGCGGCAATCGAACATTGGCATAGCCATGGGGCGAGGGGGAACCGCTCTCGCACGCGAGGCCTCCAGTATGGTGATAACCGACGACAACTTTGCCACTATTGTCAAGGCGATTCGCCAGGGACGTGTCATTTATGCAAACATACGCAAATCAATTGCCTATCTGTTGACTGCTGGACTGGCATCGGTGATTTGCGTTGCAGGTGGAGTCTTAATGGACACCGGGTTGCCGCTGACTCCCCTGCAGTTGCTGTGGTTGAACTTGATTATGCATGTGTTCCCGGGACTCGGAATAGTACTGCAACGGGGCGATAGCGACGTGATGAACAGACCTCCGCGCGATCGCTCCGAACAATTGTTGAGCACGAGAACAAAGAAACAGATTCTGATTCGGAGCGCAATCGTGGCCCTTGTTGTATTGGGCGCGCTGCACATACAGCAGACCCT
>CAZSNX010000538.1:0-3545 GCA_964607945.1 uncultured Candidatus Obscuribacterales bacterium | reverse complement strand
TCGGCAATCTTCGGCACCGCCTTCACCGCCGCCATTCGTTTGCTTCTCTCCTGCCGCCGCAAGATTGCTCGAATGCGGGCGGAGAGTTCAACCAAATCAAACGGTTTTGTCAAATAATCATCGGCACCGGCGTCCAATCCTTCTTCTTTCTCGCTGGTCTCGCCCTTACCGGTAAGCATGAGCACTGCCGCCATCCCTCCCTGCTCGCGATACTGCCGGCAGAGCTCAACGCCATTTTTACCCGGTAGGTCCCAATCGAGCATAATCAAGTCATAGTCGAACTGCGAAAGCCGACTCGAACCAGTCAACCCGTCATGCACCACTTCAATCTCATATGCTTCGGCTTCCAGCCACAAACCGACTTGCTCGCACAGGTCCAGATTGTCTTCAATTATAAGGATCTTTGCCATCACCGACTGTACTCACTTGAGAGCGAACTATCTGCGCTGCCTCTTAAGAGCGGCAATTTCAACTGACAGCTGGTCGACTCTTGCATCGTGCCCCAAACTGCGCTCAATCGAACAAAGATTCTCAAGCACTGCCAGCTTAGCTACTACGCTGTCCTGTGAATCCTTGCTCCCGGAAAGCAGCTGAAGAGACCATTCTGCCATCGCTGCGCCGGCTTTGAGCTGACCATGGGATGCAAGCGTCCGGGCTTCATCATTGATACTTCTTGTCAATAAAATCAGCTGCTGTGATCCCTTCCAGGCAGCGAGCGCCGCTGAGCTCGCCGAGGCACCTTGAGCAGCGGCGGTGGTTTGCCTGCCTTCCTGAGCGGAGATAGCAGCGATGCGATAACCACCAGCCAGTTTGCGCATTAAGTGTTTCGGACGATCACCGCAAGCTGCCATCAATTTCAAAGTCGCCTGACGAGCTTGGTCATACTTTGCCAATTGCAGCAAACACTGAGAAAGACTTTCATAGGCCACAACTGCTTTACCCCGCGTCTGACTGGAGTCCCCCAAGACAGACCATGCTTCCAGCGCATGAGCAGTCGCCTCGTCCGTGCGGTCTTGCGCCAATTCAACTGCGGCCAGATCGCTTAAGGACTCGCCTACTTCGACGCTGTCATCACCATAGAGACGTTGACGAAGCTTGTATTGTCTATCCAGCAAACTGATTGCCTGATTGTAATTTTTCTTGAGCGCCGCAAAATTGGCCAGCTTGCCAAAAATCTTGTCGCTCTCCTGATCGCCGCCTGGACTTGTTTTGTCTCGAAGGGCCAGCGCCTTTCTATAAGACTCTTCAGCATCCTGCAGCTTCGATAGCCACTCTTGCGAAGCTGCGAGCTCTTTATATGTCTGCGCCAACTTATCGCTGTCTGGTCCCAGCTTCCGAGCTTCTTCAATCGCCAACTGGAACTGCCTTTCGGCCTCGCCGAAATTTTTCGAGCTAAAGGCCTCCTGTCCGGCCAAGACTAAATTCCGCCAGCGTTCATCCGATTGGATAGTGGCAGTTGACGGCAAAGTAGGCACAGCCTTCAGCAGCGGCGCCAGCGCTTTAAGCTTACGACTCAATACAACGGAGTAGCCGTCTGAGGCGGCCGAATCCAAAGCCAATCGGTAAAACTTCTCCGCATTGGCCACCCTTGCCTGCTTCAGATTCACAACGGCGAGTCCATAGAGAGACTGCCCGATCTCTTCGGTGATTCTCTCCATTCCGTAGTCCTCCAGCACGTGCTCATATAGCTTCTCGGACTTTTGGAAATAGCCTTCCGCAGCCGGCAGATCACCCGATTGCAAACAGATGAAACCCAAGTTCAGTAACACCTTACCGGCATCGCTCACGAAAAGTCGTCTGTCAGATTCCTTTCCGGTTCGAGCCAGGCTATGCTCCAGACATTCAAGCGTCTGCATATACACTAATCGAGCGTCAACTGTTTTGCCTTCCTTCATAAGAGCGTCGCCCAACTGCAAGAGCGTGGTGCCGATCCGGAAGTCGCCACTTCCCAGCTTCTCAGCATACTGAAGAGCAGATCTGATCAACTGCTCGGAGCGCGGGAAATCTCCATTCAAGAAAGCCATCTCCGATCCAATTCTAAGTTTTTCCCACTGGCGCAAATTATAAGAGCGATCCCAGGACATGACGGCACCGCAAGCAGTCAAACTCAAAGTCAGAGACGCCGTAAGCAGGACACGAGCTGGAGCTGACGAGCTGATCACTTATCCCCCTTGTCCGCCTTTTGAATGCGAAACCAGAATGTGCTGCCATGACCGTCCTGACTGGTCACACCGATAGATCCGCCGTGAGCCTCAACAATTGCCTTGCAGATTGGCAATCCCAGCCCGGTGCCTTTTCCGCGCGCAGAATCGCCAGTTTCAACCTGCGCGAATCGCTCGAAAATTGCCGTTTGAAATTCAGCAGGCACACCGCGACCATGATCGATTACCTTGAATTCGACCAGCCCATCCAGCGCAGCTACTTTCAATTCGATCTCGCAGTTGTCGTCGGAGAATTTGGCGGCATTCGAAAATAAATTGATCAAGACCTGCTCCAACCGTCTGGAATCGGCTCTAACACACAGCTCCGTCTGGTCGGCTGCAAGTTTGATTCCACGAGCCGAAAGCAAAGCTCTGACCGAATCTGCGGCCGAATCGATTACTTCTTGAACCGGCACTGTCTGTAACTCCAGCGCAAAATTGCCGGTTTCCATTCGCTCGATATCCAGCAGATCATTGACGAGGCCGAGCAGCTTGTCCGAACTGCGCTCGGCTATCCTGACCTGTTTGAAAGCCTTTTCCGGCAGCGGGCCGGAAATGCCCGCCGACATGATTTTTAGCGCCGCATTGATTGACGTCAAGGGAGTACGCAGATCGTGTGTGACCATCTGTACAAGCTCTTGCTTGCGACGCGAAGTTTCTCTCAGCGCAAAAGCCATGTCGTGAAAAACACCGTCCAATAGCGCTATCTCATCACTACCGGACAACTTCGCCCTTAAGTCCTTGCCGGCAGCCAATCGATGGGTGTTTTCCACAAGCACTAGCAGCCGATTGGTGGTGGCTCGATTGAAGAACATTGCCAGCGCCACTGCCAAAAGTATGCTCAACAGGACTCCGGCACACAGCCACTGGCCAATCCACAGCCGCAAGCGCGCCTCGTTTTGAGGGTTAGTGCGCTCAACGTCTTGTTGATCGGCAATGAATCTACGCAGGCAGGAGAGCATTTCGGTCGAGGTCTGAACGAACTCGGCATGCGAGCTCTCCTTCCTTCCCCCATGTTCGATACTGCTGTCGATCATCTGATCGGCCTTTCGTAGCAATTGAACGGCACTGCCGCCGACCTTGTCGAGTTGCTCGAGTGATGACTCGTGATTCGGGCTGTCGCGCAACATTGTCTTGAGCGAGTTTATCTGCACCGGTATCTGTTCTGCCATCGATTGATAACTATTCAAGAAATTGCGCTGATGCGTCTCTTCATATAGGTAAAGAAACATCCCGGCATCCATGAAGTTGTGCATGAGCGAATTACATTCAGCAATCACTGCCTTAGAATGCCGCTCTCGCCAGATTTCATCTTCCGCCTGCTTCTGCAAAGTAGCCAAAGTG
>CAZSNX010000537.1:0-3547 GCA_964607945.1 uncultured Candidatus Obscuribacterales bacterium | reverse complement strand
TTGCCAAGATTCAAGGTGTCGACAGCTGCTGGGTAACCAGCACCGGCAAATCTGCAATCGCCGCATCCTTGCTTGCCTTGCTCAGTGCCGGAGACCACATCATCCTGTTGCGCGAGGGTTACAAATCAACTCGCTTGTTTGTCGAAGGCACACTGCAGCGATTCGGTGTATCGGTCACGTTGATTGGAGTGGACGACCTGAGAAGTCTTACTGATTTCATTCAACCCGGACGCACCAAAGTTTTGGTTCTGGAAGCGCCCACCAATCCAATGACGCGCGTACCGGATCTCAACTATTGCACCGCAATCGCCCGAGAGCACGAGATCACGACAGTGCTGGACAACTCTCTGGCCGGATTCCATCAGCACGGAGACCTGCCGGTCGACTTGATCGTTCACAGCTTGTCGAAGTACGCTTCCGGAGTAGGCGACGTCATGGGTGGTGCAGTCCTCGGCAGTAAGGAAAAGGTGGCGCTGATCAAATCGAGAAACGTTTGGAACACAGACGCCATGAGCACGCACGCTGCTGTCGAGTTGTGGAAGGGGATGCAGACGTACACTTTGAGAATTGAGCGCCAGTCCTCCAACGCTCTGGCAATTGCCCGCTTCCTCGAGCAGCATCCACGAATCAGCAGAGTTATGTACCCCGGGCTGGAAAGCCATCCGGATCATCTCGTCGCGGCCCGCCAGATGAAAGACTTCGGATCGGTGCTTGCTTTCGATGTCAAAGACGGTCCTCAGGCTATGCGCGAAACTTTGGACAAACTCAAAGTATTCAGGATTGCCTTCGGCACAGGCTTCACACAATCGATCGCCAATCCAGCCTGGCTGTTTTATGCGCGCTCCTTTCCGGAAGCTCAAACCGGACTCTCCGCCATCGCCGACCATACTATTAGATTGTCGGTCGGAATCGAGTCGCCTGACGAGCTAATAGCCGATCTCGAGCAAGCGCTTCGCTAATCCTACGCGAAAATGCAAGGCGATCCTCTACGCTCGTTTGCAGCTGAAGCAAAAGAGCTCAAACTAACCGACTCCGAGCTGGATTCCTGCGACGTCTGGATTCTTGGTGGGGGAGTAAGCTGTCTGACCACGGAGATTGTCTTGCAATCGCTCGGTGTGAGCCCATGCATCCTGACTGAAACCGACGTCGGTCTTCTGACGGCCTGGCAGAATCCGCTGATTCCGACCGGTTATGCAATGGCTTCGGCTTATCCCCACAATTTGCAAGTCGCCAACCTTAATCGCATCAGCGCTGACTCGCAAGAGATCTTCGACGAACTGGCAAAGCTAAATCATGCCGGTGTCAGGCTTTACCAGATGTTTGAAGTCTACGAGCACGAGCCTGCCCCGGCAGCGCTCGGCAGCCAACGCAAGAACTTCCAGCTCTTCGACGGCAAACCGGATGTCCTGAAAAGCTCACTCAATCCACCTTGCCGGCCTGGAGCCGAATACTTGTGGGGTTGGAGCTTTCATACGCATTTCGCCGATATGCCGCCCTACCTGAATTATCTCTGGACTCGCTTTCAAGCAAAGGGAGGCAAACTCCGGCGAGGCAAGCTATCGCTAGAAACGCTGCTGTCACAGGGGCGCCGCAAGGCTTTGGTGAACTGCTTGGGATTCGGCGCGATTGCTGCATTCGGCGATGTCGCTCCGGCCAATATAATGCGCGGCAAACAAGTCTTAGTGCCGGGCGCACCGCTAATAACAAACGACAATGGCATGCCGGTTGCTTACAACTATACGCCGCCTGCCTCCGTTTTCGCTCGCGGCGACGGACTGCCCGAGTATGTGCATTACTTTCCAAGAAAAGACGGCTGGCTGTTGGGACAGACTCGCGAACCGGGATTCATTGACGAACAGGGCAATTGGGTCGGTGAAGCAGTAGATTCACCAGAGACTGTCATAGACGGACTGCCGATCCCAGCTCCGATCATCGACCTCAATGCAGCTCTTTTGCAAAACTGGCTGGGAGTTGATTTCAGCCGAGAGCAGCTGGTGGCACGCAGCGGCTATCGTTACTATCGCGATCCCAACAATCATGGCGTTAGGCTCCATTCGGAGCTAATTGACGGATCACCGCTTGTGCACAATTATGGGCACGGTGGCTCAGGTGTAACCATGTCCTGGGGATGCTCTCTGGAATGCGCGCGCCTCCTGTCCAACCTGATCCGATTCGAGTCTCAAGCCGGCGACGGCCTGGACAATACAATCAATCGGGTGTTTTGCCAAACTAATACTACCTCCGGCCCGGTCCAGCTAAATTCGTCGCGAACCAGACAGGAATCATGCAGAACGCTGTAGTTACCTCAATCTACACGTATCCGATCAAGTCGTGTGCAGGCATTGAACTTCAAGAAGCTGTCTGCGACGAACTGGGTATCGTCTACGATCGCCAGTGGGCGATTGTCAACGACGACATCAAAATCCTGACCCAGCGGGACAAGCCGGCAATGGCGCTAATCCGACCCAGGATCGCCGCAGACGGCTCTCTCAGCCTCAGCGCTCCGGGCATGACACCACTGACGATATCGCCCAGCGAAGAGAACAAGAGGCAGATATCATTCAACGTATGGGCCGACGCCAGCACCGGATTCGATCAAGGCGATCGAGCGGCAGCCTGGCTAAGCGACTTCTTGGGCCAAACTTGCAGACTGGTGCGCAATGACAAAGAATTCACCCGACCGACGAAGCTAACCAAGCCGAACGGAGAACCTGGCCGCGTTGCTTTTGCTGACGGCTACCCGCTCTTGATCGTTTCGGAAGAAAGCCTGGAAGATCTCAATCAACGCCTGGACACCCCGATGCCAATGGACAGGTTTCGGCCATCCGTAGTCTTGAAAGGTCTTGGTCCTTACGGCGAAGATCGATGCAAACAGCTCAGCTCTGCCGAAATCAACCTGTATCCGGCCAAACCATGCCCGCGTTGCGTGCTCGTGACCGTCGATCAAACCAATGGTCAAATGCGAGGCCCAGAGCCGCTTAAAACTATCAGTCAATATCGCCGTCTGGCCGAAAAGGCGATTTTCGGTTATTACTTCATCCCAAGCAACCCTGGAATGCTGCGTGTTGGCAGTACATTAGAACCACTCATAAGTTAGCGCCACGATGCGGCAGCTCACGAAGTGAAGCAACTAGATTTCTTCCTTTCGGGTCGAGACCAATGGTATCAAGGCAGCCGACAACCCAGCTGAGATACTGGCGAAGATCACCAATGGAAAGTATTGGTTGTGAAAGACATGAGTGAACAAATTACCTCCGACGAATGTGGAGGATTCAATCGCAAAATTCCTGACTGCCAGCAAAATAGCCATGATTGACACTTCTGCCCGGCGAGGACAAGAATCGGCTGTCAGTCCGTAGAGAGCAAGCAATGCAACCATTGCAGACGCTCCGCGGAAGAGCTCGATCAGAATCGCTGAAGTAAAGCTGGTCAACAACAGGTACGAAAGTGTGCTGAAAGTAACCAGCGCTACGCCCAAGCAAAGTTGGGACTTGACGGTCAGGTTCTTCACCAGACGCCGGTAGGCAAATGCCCCCAAAACCATTCC
>CAZSNX010000536.1:0-3548 GCA_964607945.1 uncultured Candidatus Obscuribacterales bacterium | reverse complement strand
CGCGCGTCTAGCGATTGCATAAAATCGCTCTAGGTCAACAGCCATCAATTCTTCGCCGGTGTGAACCGCCCAGTTTTCTTCATTGTCTTTCCGCGCGTACTCACGAGCGAAGTATCCGTTCTTTTCCAGTTGACAAGCCACATCAAACAAATGTCCTCCCTCAACCGGACTGGTAAATCGCAACAGATGCGCCCACTCATGGTGAATAATCGATCGCAGATGGGCGTCGTCATTGCCGCAGAAGAACTGAATTACTCCACTCACACTAGCATTGGCAGCCGTTTTGAAATCAGACTTATAGGTAGACCGATGCCAAAGCGTATCAGGATCTGCCTCGTCAAGCAGATAGACACGATCAATCAAAGCTCGATTTGGCAACTCGTCAAGGAAATGAACCAGGCGTTCCGGAAGTAATCTTCCAGACAATGGATTAGCCTGCAATGCCAACTTAGCCTTCCACCGCTCAGTGATCGCTTCATGAGTCACCCCCCCGGAGTCCTTACAAAACGCCTTCTTGTAAAGCGCCCGAACCTCGTCCAATTGCTGCGCATACTCCTCTGGAATGACAATTTTTGCACGATGCCCTTCGACTTCGTATTCTCTGACTTGTCTTTGTTCGGTCTTCAAGGCTCGCTGCCGATAGTCGCTCCAATCCTTGAACGGTCCAACCACCCCTTCCACTGGAACGTCAAAGGACTCAGTGACAGACGTGTAACTCTTCAGCCGGGCGCTCAATTGTCCAAACATTTCAGCGCTCCACAACCGCTCCAACTGCACTTTTTCCGCAACCGGTCTACGCGGAGACAATTGCTCAAGTGCATTGTCAACGCCTTTTTCAGCATATTCCAGAAATGAACTGGCGATTCTGTCGCCCGAAAGCCGTCCTGACATCATAGTTTGCAGCGGCTCGCTTGCCTCCTGAGCTATGTTTCTCAGACTAGAGCGAACATGCGGATCTGCTTGCACTCCGCCAGGACCGGCTGCCAGCCCGTCCAAAGCTCCTTGAATCAAGCCTCTTCTGGCTACTTCCCTTAAATCCAGTGATTGACCGGTGCCCTTTTGACGTTCCAACTCGCCGGCCATTCCAGTAGAGATTCCGAAGGTTGAGCCGGTAAAGACTCTCGCCAACAGAGGATTCCCTGCGATCCTTCCGCCGGAAAACTTGTTTAAGGATCCGAACAAACCATGCGCGGTTGCAAAAGTTGCGATGTCACTTGCTATCAATTCCCTGTTAAGACTGCCACTAACCACTTTGCCGAACCATACGTTCAAATCGGAGGAAGCACCAACAGTGTGCGAGTCCAGTCCAGTTTCGACTGCACGCGAGCCCATTCCAAATGTCGTCCCACGAGCAGCTACACCAAGGTTTAAGCCAGCAAGCTTTTCAAATGTAGTCTGCAAGCAGGCGCCCTTGAGCGCACCCCAGGCCATTTCTCTTGCCCGGTCGTTGAATGAATCAGAAGGTTTTACTTCATCCAGTCCATAAAGAACTAAAGCGCCACTCAAGCCCAATCGTCCCTTGAGAAACAATGCAGATGTTTTCAAGAACCCGTCAGCATATTGGCGGAGCTCCAACTTTTGGGACAATGCCTGGCGATCCTCTGCTATCAATCGAGCTTCCACTTTTCGAAGCCTGTCAATTTCAAGCGAATTACCACACAACTCTTCGGCCTGAAGCTTGTGACTTGTATTCACAAGCGCGTTGAGCGACTCTTGGTCTTTGTTGAAGAAGACACCAATTACGTTATCAATTGCATTATCCAGGAGGCTATTGGCCGCATTAGTTTTATGGTGGGCCAAGATTTGCTTGTCCAATAGCCCGCTGTCATCTTGCATATTTTTGACAGCCGGCTGTATGATTTCGTCGATCGTCGGAATCTCAAGCGATCTATTTGAGGTGGAAAGCTTCTTGTCAGGCTCAGCCTTCCGAACCGGCGGCTCATAGTTATGCAAAGAATCCGGAGCGAGCTTCGCCACGAAATCTCCTAGCTGTTGCCGTCTGTGGTAAACCTGCCACAGCGAGCCAAACCGCTCGGCATCTTTAGCACCGGCACTTTCCATCTGATCAGGCGTAGCATCTTCGAAAGGCAATCGGTAGGCTTCCACTTTGAGGACCGTTGCGGCGCGACACGCTTGGGACTCGGCCCAGCTCCGATTTTATTTAAATGAATAATTCGGATTGAGGTGCAATTCTGCCAACAAGAGCTGCACAATTGCACAGTTCAAGATGATCAAGCGGAACTTTCGATCAAGAATTCTGCTCTGTAGTTCAGATAATACGAATCAGTTGGATTTGTTGCGTCCGCTCTACTTCAATGATTTAACCGTTTCGACGATATGACGAGCACTGATGCCCGCCGCGTCAATCAACTCATCTGGTGTACCAGAACCCGGCATGGAGCGGACAGCCAGTTTGATCACTTTGGGCAGGGTGACTCCGTCTCCGACGAATGCATCGAGTACGGCATCTCCCATCCCACCTTCAAACCAATGGTCCTCTACCACTATCAATGTACCGGTCTCGCGTGCAGCGCGGGCCAAAGTCGATTTGTCTATCGGTTTGACCGAATAGAGATCGATTACGCGCACATTGATGCCGGCAGATTTGAGCTGCTCATATGCTTTGAGAGCTTCATGCAACGTGATACCGGCGGCAATCAAAGTCGCTTTGTCGGAGGAAGACTCACGCACGACTTTGCTCCCACCGACAGGGAACTTCTCATCGCTCTTATAGATGATGGGAGTTTTTTCTCTGGTCGTTCGCATGTAAGAGATCCCGGGCAGATCCGCCATCTCTTCCACCAACTTCGCCGCCGATACGGCATCAGAAGGATAAATCACCGAACTGCCGTGAATCGCTCTCATCATAGCGATATCTTCGAGCGCCATCTGAGACGGTCCATCCTGCCCGATCGAAACGCCGGCATGCGAGCCGCAAAGATTGAACTGCGCGCGCGAAATTGCCGCCATTCGGATAAAGTCGTACGCCCTAGCTAAGAAAGCCGCAAACGTCGAGGCGAAAACGACCTTGCCTCGATTGGCGATGCCAACGGCCGCACCAACCATCTGTTGTTCAGCGATATACATCTCGAAGAAGCGATCCGGAAATGCTTGCCCAAATCTCTCTGAAAAGGTCGAGTTGCAAACTTCCGCGTCAAGCGCCACCACATCGCCGCGCGCAGCACCCAATGCCTTCAAAGCATCACCATAGGCTTCGCGCGTCGCTGCCAATCCGTCGTATTTAGGACATTCGAACTTGCCCGTTCCTTTGATTTCAGCAGGCTTGAGATCGGCAGGCTTTTTCGGCTTCACAACCAGATTGTTAATGCCACCAAGCTCTTTGATCGCCGCGTCGGCTTGTTCTTTATTCAGCGCCTTGCCATGCCAACCATCTTTATTGGCAATCTGCGAGAAGCCGTGACCCTTCTGCGTCTTGGCAATAATCATCACCGGTTGACCGGTATGAGTCGAAGCCTTGGCGATTGCATCATCAACTTGCTGGATGTTGTGACCATCGATTTCAATCACGTGCCATCCAAACGAAGCGG
>CAZSNX010000535.1:0-3549 GCA_964607945.1 uncultured Candidatus Obscuribacterales bacterium | reverse complement strand
TGCAGAGCTTGTGAGGCGGTTTTCAGACGTTTTACATGGCGTTGTGAAACCGAAAAGTTCGCTTGTCAAATTTGATTGCCAACCGGATATACACCCGTGGACGGCAAAAGTCCCCAATCTATTCTGCGCTGGGCTAACGGCGCTCGCAGGGAGTTACTACAGAAATGAAGTCGGCAGCGATTTACCTTTTCAAGGACAAGAGTATTCTTGCTGGGTCAGAATCAAAGGAAGAGGTGGTGGATGTTGTTCGCAAAGAGATGGCAGGCGGTGAGAATATTCTTCAGTTTCCGAGCTGCAAGCACAAAAGCGCTATGCCCGGAGCCGCAATCCACGGAAGACTTGCACAGCAGGCAGTCAATAATGACTTGCCTCGGCTTGCTCGTCTGCTCGGCGAATTGGACGATCAACGAGTTAATCGTGCGAAACGAGCCAGCCAAGGTCAGCGTAGGCTCTCAGTCGTTAGAAGCTAATCAAGCGTGAACATTCTTCAATAATTGCGCATGCCAACCGATGGCAACTGCGGTCCTTCCAGTCTACCCGCTTATAATATGAGATTCTCATCTTGCGGAAGCCCTCCGGGAGGACAGTTGTGACGTTAGTGGAGATTGAAACGACAAGGCTGCGCGGAGAGCGGTTGCGAAAGCTCAGAGAGCTTCGGGAAAGCGGCATCACTCCGTATCCCTACAAGTTCGAGCGAACGCATCAGGCGTCCGACTTGCAGGAGAAGTACAAGGACCTCGCTCCCAATACAGAGACTCAAGACGAGGTGCGAGTTTGCGGGCGTGTCCTGAACGAACGAAACACCTGGATGTTCGTCGATCTTTATGACGAATCAGGCAAAATTCAACTCTTCTGTCATAAGGAAAATTTGTCGGAGGAGGACTTGAAGCGTCTTCGCTTGCTGGACAAAGGAGATTTCATCGGAGCGGCGGGAACCATTAGACGTACGAAGGCTGGCGAGCTGTCAGTGAAAGTCACGCATTATGAGGTGCTCTGCAAGACGCTGCAACCGTTGCCAGATAGCTGGGATGGCTTCACAGACGTGGAAGCGCGATATCGGCATCGTTACGTCGATATGATCATGAATCCCGGTGTAAGAGATACGCTGAGAAAGCGCAGCCTGCTGGTGCGATCTATGCGTCAGTTTCTCGACGAGCGCGGCTTTCTCGAGATTGAGACGCCGGTATTGCAGACAGAAGCCGGTGGTGCCGACGCGCGCCCGTTCGTGACACATCACAACACTCTGGACATCGACCTTTACATGCGAATTGCCACTGAGCTACACCTCAAACGGCTCATCATCGGCGGATTCGAGAAAGTTTACGAAATGGGCCGGATCTTCCGCAACGAGGGGATAAGCACCAGGCATAATCCGGAGTTCACCATGCTAGAGCTTTATCAAGCATATGGTGACTACAATGACTTGATGGATTTCTGCGAAGAGATGCTTTGTGATATCGCAACTAAAGTCGTGGGTTCAACCAAGTTTCCCTATCAGGATGCAGAGATCGATTTCAGCCGCCCTTGGCGCAGGGTCACTATGCATGATGCAATTCAGCAGGTGACCGGCATCGACGTACAGAAGATCGCTGACTTCGAAGAAGCCACAGCTGTCGCGAAGAAATTGGGCATAGAACTCAACGGTGAAGATTCTCGCGGGGCGGTAATCAACACAATCTTTGAGGAGAAAGTAGAACATACGCTGATTCAGCCGACATTTCTCCTGGACTATCCAGTGGAGATCTCTCCATTGACCAAATCGCACCGGACAAAGCCCGGGCTGGTGGAAAGGTTTGAATTGTTTATCTATGGGCGCGAGCTGGCAAATGGCTACAGCGAGTTGACTGATCCCGAAGATCAGCGAAGCAGATTGGAAGATCAGGCCCTCAAGAAGGCGGCTGGCAATGAAGAAGCGCAACCGCTCGATCTTGACTTCATCCTGGCGATGGAGTACGGAATGCCACCGACTATGGGGATCGGAATTGGAATCGATCGGCTCGTGATGTATCTAACGAATTCTGCTTCAATTAGAGATGTAATAGCCTTTCCTACTATGAAACCATTGGTCAACGGTTAGCAACACACTCAACTAGGCATAAGGCGATGAGCTTCTTTCATTTCTACGTTCGAAAGGGAAAGGCGATCATTCCGACGGTCGCGATTACTGAGGAAGGATTCTATCTCGATATAGAGCCGGTCTCGATCGTCAGTGTGTCCGATAAAGCGCATTTGAAAGAAAAGCTTTTGTCGGCGATTGAAAGCGAAAACTTGCGAATTCCTACACCTGAACGAGCCGATGAGCCCGGTTCTGTAGTATTGGAAAAGGTTGGCGTAAAGCGCTGGGAAGTATTCGAGCGGCAATCTGTATTGTTTACTTTCCACGGCGGACCGGATGCAATTACTCTGTATGAGACCGGTCGCAATCACGATGGAATGTGGACCAGAAAGATCGATGAAGACAAGACATTTGCAGCAGATACACCATTGCCTGAAATTGTTGATGCAGTAATAACCTCCCTCGAAAATCATCCCGATCTTAAAGAGCCGGCAGCAAGTTTGCCTATGCTGCTTCCACCGGCATTGCCGCCGCCTAAGAGCGAGTAAGTGTTTCGAATTTCGCCAGCGGGCTTTCGATCTTTGCTCAGCCGCTTAAGAGCCGGTTAGAATGGGCCGGGATGCTCTTCGCTCGAAGGGCTTCCGTGAAAGTGTTGTGCAAACAATCTGGCTGCCGAGATAAGACTTCGCGAGCTCACCTCTTGTTCGAACTTGGTTACGACTTGTTCGACTCCATAAATCTCCCACTTGGGAGAGGGCAGTTCGCTGGTCAGATCGTACAATGCATCCAGCACCAGCGGTAGTGCAGCGGGATAGGTGGCGGTGTCGATTGCCATCGCTACATGATAGACAAGGTCTTTGTATTCATCTGCCTGTCCGTCAATAGTGATGCCGTCGTAAATCACTCCATGCTTGAAGAGCAGATTGCGCCAGGAGTCCAGATGATCTCTTAGAATGTTTAGCTCAGCCTCGTTAAACGATGTGCTGCGGTAAGCTTGCGCTGTCACAAAGGTTGGCGCGCGTTTCAAGAAATCGAGCGCGCCTTGCGGAATTAGATTGACTTCGTCTCTGTCTGATGACTCGTGCTCGTCGGACGGCATTGCTCAACTAACCTCGTACTCTTGCCGATTTCTACTTCTCGTCGATATCGTTCTCTTCGCTATCTTGTCGCTCGTCGTTTGATGAACGATCGCTTTCGGCCATGCTGACCAGCTCTGCCAGTAATTCGCCCATAACGGTCGGCTCCTTTGGTCCTGGCGAACCGCCTCTATTCTTGAGGTGTTGGGCAGCTTTGCTTGACAGCTGGCGCTGTTCATCCTCGGCTGTTTCGTCAGCCTTCTCATTTTCCTCCAGGTCAGTTGCATCATCGACATCGCTTTCATTTGATTCGCCAGCTTCTTGCTCCTCGCTTCGAAAGTCTCTTTCATCGATTTCCGATTCTCGATCGTCATCTGGTACGGGAGCCGGGAGTATGCCTGGAATCTCAAGCTCATC
>CAZSNX010000534.1:2430-3564 GCA_964607945.1 uncultured Candidatus Obscuribacterales bacterium | reverse complement strand
GAACGAATTCCTGAAGTTCAGTGCGTGCTCCGCCAATATCGCCAGCCTTTTCGAGCGCTTGACTTAGCAAGAGCCGCACGTCGGCATTTTGAGGCCAGAGCTTAACCGATTCACGATAAACGGCGATAGCAGAATCAGCTTTATCGTTCATCAATAAAATCGAGCCGAGATTCAGCCGTGCCGGAGCCGAGTTGGGATCCAACTTCACGGCTTCTTCAGCATGAGTGAGGGCGCGGTCCAAGTCCCCACTTCTACTGAGCGCAAAACTGAGACGATTGTGCAGGCTGCCGACTCGGGGGTAAAGCACGACGCCCTGCGAAAGAATCTCAACTGCTCGGTTGGTCTCACCGGATTCCAAATAGCGGTCAGAAAGTGCGGCAATGACATGGCGGTCCTTAGGCTCGAGCTTGTATGCTTCCTCCAATTCCTGCTTACATTGAGCCTTCGCTCCGAGTTTAGACAGCACTCTGGCGTAATTGGCGTGAAACAATGCATCCTTGGGCCGCAATTCAATTGCTTGCTTGTACTTTTCCGCCGAGCCGGTCCAATTGGCCTTCATGGCCAGAACCGCACCATAGTCTGCGATTGCATCCGCATATCTGGGATCGGCAGCGATTGCCGCTTCATACTCCTTGGCAGCTTGATCGAAGCTGCCCGACTCGACTAACCGATTTGCCTTTAAATAATGCGATTCAGCACCAAGAAAGTTCTGCACACTAGATGGAATTGCGCTTACCTGCTCCAGACAAGGAGTCCCAAGAACCAAATCGTGCCCCTTCCAGTCTGACTTGATTGCCGGAGTCTGAAGACGGAGACCGGGTGTCGAACTAGTTGCTTTCTGCGTTGCAGCCCGCGCCTGATCGAAAGCGCGATCGAGTTGAATCAAGCCATCCTCCTCTCGCAAGGACTTGACTAGATTCTCCGTGAACAGATTACCCCAACTAACTTGATCCGGCAGACTCGAAGAAATGAGGACATAGCCTTTGCCGATGTCTACTTTCGCCGGGTCGAAATTGAAATTACTCGTGAGCGCCTTCGCACCGGCATCCAACTGGGCCGCACCGCTGTAGCAAGCCTGAACGACCAGCACAATTCGTTTGCAATGGACGTTCTGTTTGATTGTGTCCATAAATG
>CAZSNX010000534.1:2015-2420 GCA_964607945.1 uncultured Candidatus Obscuribacterales bacterium | reverse complement strand
CAAAGATAGGCATTGCCATCAGTGGTGGGAAAGCCATTGGTCGCAACGTAAATCACGACCAGATCGTCCGGACCGGCAAGCTTTCCAAGCCAGGAAGGACCGACAGCGGACATGATCTCTTGCTGGGTGGCTTCGTCATTGATCAACACCTTCATGTGGTTGGGATCGAAGCGACCGCCATGCGGATCAACTAGATATTGTCGAAAGAGGGCAGCTGCTTCGTCCGGGCGATCGGTGTTATTCAATCGACGTTCTTTATATCGCCCAACTCCGACAACCACAGCCCATTTCTGCTTAATCGGACTATTTGTCGGCGGCGCATTTGGATTCAAGTCCTGAACAGTCGTCCATTGCACTCCCGGTACCGGGCCAGGTGCCGATTTTGCTGACTGGGCATGGGCCGTC
>CAZSNX010000534.1:0-2005 GCA_964607945.1 uncultured Candidatus Obscuribacterales bacterium | reverse complement strand
GCGAATCGCGATCGTCACCGGGGCGGCGAGCGGCATGGGCCGTCGTGCCGCATTGGAAGATAACTATTGCCATCGTGACGATCGCCAGCAAAGACTTTCTCATCAGCTATCTGTGCTCCAGGGAGATTTCCAGAGCGAGCGTTCCTGCCGAATCCCTTTGCTTCACTTTGACGATGCTTCCGGTAGCAGCTTGAATTTGCTCGGGCATTATTACCGGCGCCGGATCGTCCCAAGAAAGCTCCATACGAGTAGGCACTATGTCCTTAGCGCCGGTTCTGTCCGATGAAACGAAGGCGATCGTGTTGGAGGCTCTGTTTAAGTATGCTTGCGCATCAATCGGCTGCCTGGAAAAGACGAGCGAAACTCGCTCTGTCCCAGGATTTTCGTCGAACCAAAGCCAAGCTGACGTGGGCAATATGTAGTCGGTTCCAGCCTTCAAGAAGTTATCCAGTCCGCCGGTGGTCGACGGGAATAAGATCGCCCTGTCTCCCTTAGTGCCTGCAGTCATCAATATGTAAGCATAGCCGTCCGTATGGGGAACGAAATGAAAACGAATCGCATCTCCCGAAACGAAGTCAGTCTTGTTATTGCATCGAAAAGTCTTGTCCTTGCGATGCAACTCGATCCAGTAGTCCAGTGAAAGCGCCGCATCCGGAATTGGGGGTTTGGCGGCAGGCGCCGGAGTAGAAGGGACAACTTCCGGTTTGGTATCAGTTGGACCGCCGGCCAAGTTATTGTCAGTTTTTGGGTGAGCCGCTCCCTGTTTGCCTGAAATTACTTTGTCCATCCAGCTCAGCAAATAACCGAAATCATCGTTGCTAAATTGGCCTTCTTCGAAGATCAGATGCTCGGCAGTAGTACTGAAAACTTGTTCGCGATCGGGAGTCTTCAAATGATCGAATAAATCCCAGGTGCCAGCCGGGCGAACGAGTTTATCCTTACAGCCCTGCATAAAAAGGACCGGAGTCTTTGTAACTTTACCGGCATAAATGTAGTTATCGTCCATAAAATGATCGAAAGCGATCAATTCCATTGGCGTCAACTTAAGCTTGGCCGCAGGGTCATTACGCCAGGCCGACCGCAAATCCTGCTTTTCGGTCGCTTGCTCCACAATATTGTTCACTGACATCGGGCTATTGAGCCCCTCAGTGATGGCGTGCAGGGCAACCTTCAATCTCTGGCTCCCAGCCTTGAATCTGTCCCCAGAAGGAACAGACGATATCAGCCCTGCGACTTGATTTGGATAAAGAGCAGTGACACGCAGCGCGATCGCGCCGCCCATCGACTCGCCCAGCAGAAAAATCGGAAGCCCCGGATGCTCCTTTTGAATCGAGGTCAAGGTCGAATGTATGTCGTTCAAGCAACCATTGAAATCAATCTTGCTGCGAGCAGATTTTTCCAGCCATGAGCCGAATCCTCGCATATCGATGGCGTAGGCAATGATGCCCGCCTTTGCAATTTGCTTGCCAAAGGCTTCGAATGTCCCCTTATGAAGTCCAAGCCCGTGCACGCATAAGATGACGGCCCGCGGTTTTATCTCCGGCTGCCGCCAGACTGCAATATCGATACCGGTTGATTGGGCAGGCGCCGCTTTGGCTCCGCCGCGGTCAGCGCAAAATCCTTCAATCGAGCTGAGCGTCATCGCTGCCGTGACTGTCAGCGACAAGAAAATGCGATTTGTAACTTCCGCTACGGGCGATCGCATATATAAGGAACCTCTCTTTGCCCGATTACCAGTCCAGTGTGCCACAACATACATCAAGTGAAACCTTAAGCAACCGAATGTCTCGCCCCCTTGACTTAAGACCGTTTTAAAAGTCTACAGACACCTCTTGGAAATTAGGCGGAGTTTCGGAATGGAGATTCCAGCAAATCTGCAAAAGTCGGTTGAATTTGCAACGATCCGATAATTACCGAACCAAAATCCACACAAGAATTTTGGAAAATCCAGCCTAATTCAGTTGCTGGTTAGTGTAATTATCCGTTGGGAACATACTCAGCAAAT
>CAZSNX010000533.1:0-3569 GCA_964607945.1 uncultured Candidatus Obscuribacterales bacterium | reverse complement strand
CTGGGCTTCAAGCCCAAGCAGGATGGCGTCGGCATCAGCACGCCCACGGCCGAGGAACTGGCCAAGTGCAAGGTCGAGCTGGCCAAGGCCACGCGCGGCAGCGGCTGGCTGCTCAAGGACGAGAAGGGCGACCTGCTCCGCCGCTACATGGACACCAACGGCGACAACAAGATCGACGTTTGGTCCTACTACTACAAGGGACTGGAAGTCTATCGCGAGCTGGACACCAACTTCAACGACAAGGTCGATCAGTACCGCTGGCTGGAGGACTCCCGCCAGGCGGAAACATTGCAATGGGTAGCGGATCAGGAGCGTTATAGTGATGCTTTTCTTTCATGTTCGTTATGGCGAGAACTTTTCGCCAGCCGGTTGCGCATTCACTGTCGCAGCCAGCTCAATTTCGGAGTGCCGTACAAGGCTGGAGATTTGTGCTTCTTTTCCCATCGTCCGGAGCATCTTGATCAACACGTCATTTACTGCTCGAAGGTGTTAGGGCAATTCCCGCGCACTGTGCTGGATCCCAATCAGTTTGCTGATGCCGGTAATGTCTGGGTATCGGATTCTTGTGTCAGCCCGGACGGTAAGCTGCTGGCGTATGCCCTGACTGATTCAGGCTCTGATTGGATGGAATGGAGAATTCGTCGAGTTGCCGGTGGGCGCGATTTGAGAGATGTCGTGAAATGGACCAAATACCATCAAATAGCCTGGGACGGGGATGCAACGGGTTTCTTTTACGTCAGGTTTCGCAGACCGAGCGCGGCCGGACGGCTGTCGGAGAAGACGGTGGCGGAAGGCATCTACTACCACAAGTTGGGAACGTCTCAGCGAGCAGATCGGTTGATCTTTTGCGGAGACGGTGACGAGCGCCTTTTGTTTAGCTGCATCGTTAGCCGGGACGGTCAGTATCTGGTCATCTATATGAAGCATCCCGATCAATTTCACAGTCGAGTTTTTTGCAAGCCTCTAGCCGGCCGCAGTCGCAAGGTGATGGCGGTATTCGGCAAGGGTGATGCATCTTATCATTTCGTCGGCAATTTGCAGCATCGTCTCTTCTTCCGGACCAATAAGAATGCTGAGAACGGAAGGGTGGTCTCAGTAGAGTTGGTATCTGATGCAAAGATGAAACCAAAGGTAAAGCAAGTCATTTCGGAGGATGCCGATATTTTGACTTCTGCTACTTTGACTGGAGACCGGCTGATCGCTCACTATTTGAGCGATGCTGAATCACGCCTGGCTGAGTTCGATTTGAAAGGTCAGTTGGTGCGATTGATCGATCTACCAGGCAGTGGCAGTGTGGTAAAGCTGGATGTCGGGATTTCGGAGCGCGAAGTGTTGTTCGAATTCTCTAACTTCGTAAGACCGGAGACAATTTATAGTTATGCTTGCGCAACCGGCAAATTAAGCGCTGTGTTCGAGCCGGAGCTGAGTTTCGATCCTGACCAGTATGTTACTTGCAAAGTGTTCTTTGCAAGCAAAGACGGCACGAAAATTCCGATGTTTGTAAGCCACCGCAAAAACTTGAAGCGAGATGGAACGCATCCTACCTGCTTGTATGGCTATGGCGGCTGGGCGATATCGCGAACGCCGCAGTTTTCCAATGCCGTGCTGGCCTGGATGGAACTGGGAGGCGTCTATGCTGAACCCTGCATCAGAGGTGGTGGCGAGTATGGTGATACCTGGCATCGCTCCGCCACGAAAGTACATAAGCAGAGGTCAATTGATGATTTTATTGCTGCGGCCGAATACCTGATTGCAAAACGGTATACGAGTCCAAAGAAGTTGGCGATCAAGGGAGAGAGCAACGGTGGCATGCTGGTGGGGGCGGCGATGACGCAGCGACCGGAGCTGTTTGGAGCAGCGATAGTGACCAATGGCACGCTCGACATGCTGCGCTTCAATAAGTTTACCGTCGGTTGGTCTTGGCAGAGCGAGTTTGGCTCTCCTGATGTTCGGCGCGAATTCAAGGCTTTGTATGCTTATTCACCTCTGCATCGGGTAAAGGAAGGAACTGTTTATCCGGCTACCTTGATTAGCACTGCCGATCATGATGACCGGGTGGTTCCCTGTCACAGCTATAAGTTCGCAGCCGCCCTGCAGTCTGCGCAGTCAGGAGATTCGCCGATACTTCTTCGCATCAATCACGGCGCTGGCCATAGCGGCGCCGTCAAGCGCTCTTACTGGCAGACGGATGAGTTATCGTTTCTCGCTACTGTCCTGGGTATGAAGTTGCCTAAGTAGATGCTGTCTTTAGTATTCGCGACTTTGAATGTCAAGGGTTAGGCTCTTTTTAGACCGCTGCTTGCCGACTTGCACCGAGACCGTCACGCCATATTGCGGGGATTCGATGCTGGAGGGGATAACCACCGACAGACTTCCCTGGCTGGCCGATTCCACTTCCGCTTCGGCACCGCCAATGGTGACTTTGTTCTCATGAGCATTAACGGAGAAGTTCTTTCCGCTGATTGTCAGGTTAGCTCCCGGTGCTCCCGAAGACAGACTCAAGCTGGTCAACTCGGGCGGTGGTGGAAGTACTACGACTTCGGCGGGGGAAGATTTCGTGCCGCGCACAGTGATAATTACCTTCTGCTTGCCGACCGGCGCTTCTTTGGGAACTACAACGGTCACGTTCTGCGCGGTTGCTGATTGCACTTCCGCCTTCTTGTCTCCGACAGTGACGGTAATGTCTTTGATGACGGTGCTGAAGTTTTGCCCGTTTAATGTCAGTTTCTCTTCGACCGCCAATTCCTGAGGTTTGGTTGATTTTATCTCCGGTTTTGGTGCCGCAGCAGGCGCGCCAGGCAGAGCCGGTTTGGCTGCCTGCACCGGATTTTGCGCAACAACATATCGTAGGGAGGTCTCGGACGCAATTCCTTGTGGCGCTTTCGCTCCGGCTGCCGGCTGTAATGAGCAGAGCAAGCCAATTGTCGAGAGAGTACACAGAACTGATCTCATCGTATCTTCTCCTTTTGAGTCGTTGCCCTGACAAGCAAGGCAGATTGTTACTTGGCTGTCATCAGGGTGAATAGCTCGTTGCCCCTTCGAGCCGGTGCTGAATCTGTGGGGATATGAATCATGTCGAAGTCGAATTTCTCTGTAAATAGCGAAATTAACTCTTCCTTGCGTACGCCGTAAGGCGGTCCGCCCTGTCGATCGAGCGTCCACCATAGTGAAATAAGCTTTCCGCCAGGTTTTAGAAGATCGTGCACCGTCCAGCAATAGGTGCGCCTGCGCGATGGATGGATTGAGTTAAAGAATGAATGTTCCAGGACATAGTCAAAGTAACTATCGTATTCGTGTATGCCGAAAACATCGCGTTCGAGCAGGAATCCTGTTTTCCCGGCGATGTTGGCTTTGACGAATTTTTCATTGGTAGCGCGAATTGCCGACGGTGCAAAGTCGATGCCGGTTACTTGAAATCCGTGTTGGGCAAAGAGCAAGCAATCGTGTCCGGTACCGCAGCCTAATACTAAGATGGAACCTGGTTTTACGGCGTATTGTGATTGTAAGAATGTCGTCAACGGGGGAGCCGGCGCGCCCAGATCCCATGGATGGTTGCCGGCTTGATAGAG
>CAZSNX010000532.1:0-3579 GCA_964607945.1 uncultured Candidatus Obscuribacterales bacterium | reverse complement strand
TCGTAAATCCGGCTTCGAAAAATGTTTGGGGATACTCTGCCGACGATCTAATCGGAAAGTCCGTTAGGGTGGTAGTCAAAGATGAGGATTTCACTGACTTTCAATCTGCAATCAGACAGTTAATCGAAACGCCGGAGTCGAAATCGATTGAATGTCGCGTAAAGCGAGCCGATGGAACCTTGCTGGATATGCACTGGTCCGCTCAATGGTCGCAGACTGAGAGATTGGTGTTTTGTGTGTTGCAGGATATCTCTCAGCGCATGCAGCTCGAGCGACTGAAGCAGGAGTTCGTGGCAATCGTCAGTCACGATCTGCGAACGCCATTGACGACTGCGATCGCTTATCTCGACCTTTTGACCAGTGGCGTTTATGGTGAGGTTTCTGAAAACGGTAGCGATGAGCTGAAGCGTGTTCTGAAGAAGGCAACCGACCTCTCCGGGTTGATTGTGGATCTGCTTGACATGGAAAGAATGAATGCCGGCAAGCTGGAGCTGGACTATGAAAAGGTCAGGCTGAAAGATCTGTTCCTCAATGCAGAAGACAACGTAGATTCGTATGCCCGTCAGCAGCGAGTTCGGATTGAGATCGAGCAGTCAGATGAAACAATCTGGGCAGATGGTGGCAGAATCAATCAAGTGTTGTCGAACCTTCTAGCTTATGCGATCAAATTGTCACCACCGAAGAGCGCAATTCATCTTTCAGCTGCTTCGGTAGACGACTCGATCGAGGTGAAGATAACATCAAAAAATGCTCGGTCGACTTTGAGTGCCGAGTCGATTTTTGAACCGTACAAGAGTGCGGAGTTGCCGGATCTTTCCGATGCTGGCGGCAGCCGGCTGGGACTGCCGCTGTGCCGGTCTATTATCAAAAGACATGACGGGCAGCTCGGAATGGTCACTCCGGCCGAAGGAGGTTGTTGCTTCTGGTTTCGGCTGAAAGCAGCACCGGAAGTAATCGAACTTCGCTCTACCGTAGACAGCCCCATGACACTATAGGTGGTTGAGATGGCCCGCTCGCTGAAGTTGTCTCATAAAGCGATGCTGTTAGTGGGAATACCGCTGTTGCTGGAAATCTTGCTCATCGCTGCCCTGCTTTCCGTTGTTGTTCCTTTCGAGAGTACTCTTAAGCGAGCTGCAAAAGACTATTCAGTTACGCTGGCTCTGAACAACTTACGCAATGATGTCGTGCTGCTCGAGGGAATTATGAGCAGCGCGATCAAGAGCAAGAATTATGCTGCTCCAGATTGGATCCTAAAGTGGACCAAAGATCGAAATCAAACTCCTGCCATGCCCAGCCGGCGCGGTGTTCCGGAGGCGCTTGTGAAGGAGTCATGGACACTGGCTAACGAGCAGCCGCAGCAGCTTCTTGGATTGCCGGTGCAAGAGTTTCGCTACTGGAGCGGGCAAGCTAGAGAGCATATAAAAGATTTACGTGCGGCTGCTAAAGGAGATCCTCCATATTTGGAGAGAATTGACAATTTCGAGCGGCTCTTGCATCATCTGACTGAAACGGTGGCAGGTGGTCGCCAGTTTCTCAGGGCAAAGGACTTAACAAAGGCAATCTACTACACAGCTGAAGCTCAGCTCACTGTTCGGCAGTTCGAATTTGCGGTAGACGAGCATCTCAGAGCCGATGCTCTCAGGCAGGAAATGCTCAGGCAATCGCCGAATGGATTGGATGAGCAAAAGCTGGAGACGCGCGGTGCCATCTTCGGTCGCATCTTGCTGATTGGCTTGGCAGTAAACGTCCTGGCTGCGGTTTCACTGGCACTCTTGTTCGGACGTGAAACGAAGGCTCGCTTGGCCTGTGTGATGGAAAATATGGAGCGATTGTCACAAGGGGCTGACCTCAGACCGTTACTTTCGGGCGGCGATGAGCTTTCTGCGCTGGATGCATCGTTTCAAAGTATGGCAACGGTTCTGTCGATTGCAAAAAGAAAGGAACGCGCAATTGCAGACAACGCCTCAGACATAATATGCGGGCTCGACTCGGAGGATAGACTGATACAGGTAAATCCGGCCTCCACAAGAATTTGGGGCGTTAGTCCGGAGCAATTGATGAATCGGGACGTTACATCAATGATGCCTGCCGAAGAGCGGAATTCCATGAAGATTCTGCTGAAGGAGCTTAAGGAGACCGCACAGTCAATGTCGTTTGAAAATAACGTAGTCAGAAGTGACGGTGCCCTGGTCAATATGCAATGGTCCGCTCGCTGGTCGGAAAATGATGGCTTGATGTTGTGCATCGCGCGCGACGTCACGAAGCAAAGAGAAGTAGAGCGTATGAAGGAAGCGTTTATCGGCATGATTAGCAGTGATTTGCGCAAACCATTGTCGGTGCTGCAGAACTTTCTCGGCAATCTGTCTCAAGGAGAGTATGGTTCTCTAAACGAACGTGGCAGAGATAAGACTGAGCAATGCAGTCGCAGTAACTCCAGGCTGCTTGGTCTGGTAAACGATCTGCTGGATGTTGAGCGGCTCGGCAGCGGAAAGATGGACCTTAATCTCAAGGCGCAATCGAGTGCCGAACTGATTAAGCGATCGATTGATTCAGTGCAGGGATTTGCTGAGCAAAAGGCGGTGCGACTTGCTCAAATTGGGGAGAATCATATTTGTATTGCCGATGGTGACAGGATAGTCCAAGTGCTCGTCAATTTGATCGGTAATGCCGTGAAGTTCTCACCTAAGGACAGCACGATCATCTGTTCGGCCGACGCATTGAACGATGTCGTCGAGTTTAGGGTTAAAGATGAGGGACGTGGTATTCCGGAGGAGCTCTGCAAAAGTATCTTCGAGCGATTCGAGCAGGTCAGCCGCACGGATGCTACTGAAAAGGGCGGCACCGGTTTGGGGTTAGCAATTTGCAAGACGATTGTTGAAAATCATCGCGGAGAAATAGGTGTCATCAGCCAGGAAGGCAAGGGCAGTACCTTCTGGTTTAGCATTCCAATCGATCCTTCGGCGGTGCAAAGTGATCGCTCGTAAGCCGATTATCTTTACTCATTGTTCGGTGACACAACGAGAGATAATTCGCAGGGCTGTGGCTGTGTGCACCAAACTGTATGTGGTGCCTCTGATATGACCGGTGATCTTGCCGGATGGCATTGCGAGTTGGATGCCGTGTTGAAAGTCTGCGGTTTCCAGGCTCAGGAATGCCCAATAAGGTCCGTAAGAACCAGCCACAGTTATGCCGACCTTTTTCAGGATAAGTTCAAGCGATCTTCCCACCAGGTTGAAGTCGCCAGGAGTTCCTTTAAACGATGTTAGTATTCGCTTCAGTCCAGGAAGATCTTGACCGACGATTGCTACCAAAATAGATTCAATCGAATGGCACTGATAGTCATTGAGTGGTAGTCCGAGCTTCTTGATCTGAGCAACTACAGAGTCATCCTTCGTAAAATCGTTAGTAGTCACTGCCGGTTGAATTCGCAATTCCTTGGAGTCTGGTACAGAAAAATCGTGAATAGTTTCGCCTGGTTCAGTGACGACTACAAAAGCTTCAAGCAGTTTCATCAACCGTGTTGCTGCGTGAAGTTTCAACTTCATAAATCGCTCGCTGCCTTTAAGTGTTTCAAGCTCC
>CAZSNX010000531.1:1892-3609 GCA_964607945.1 uncultured Candidatus Obscuribacterales bacterium | reverse complement strand
GTTAACGTGCAACCTGAGCTGCCCGGCATCGATCGCCGGAAAGAAATCTTCTCCAATCACCGGCAGCAAACAAAAGGAAAGTGCATAGAGCCCCAGAAACAAGCTGACGGCAATTCTCGGATGTGAAAGTGCCCACTCGAGCGCATTGCGATAATGCTCGCGCGCGTTCTCGAAGACGCTGTCGATCGCCTTGTGAACTCGCCCGAACGATGAAACAGGTTGCTCGTGTTTGGCTTCTTCGCCCGGTTGATGAGCTTCGCCCGCCAACAGCGCCTTGGACATAAGCGGAACAACAGTGCGTGAAAGTCCATACGACGCTATCATCGCGAAGGCGACGGCCAACCCGAGCGGAACGAACAACGACCGCGATGGCTCGGACAAGAAGAAGACCGGGACGAACACGATGCAAATTGAGAGCGTCGAAACCATCGCCGGCACGGCAACTTGCTGCGCGCCATCAAGAATGGCGGTAACTATGTCCTTGCCCATATCCATGTTTCGATGCAGGTTTTCAATCTCCACGGTAGCGTCATCGACAAGCATGCCGACAGCCAGTGCCAGACCCCCGAGCGTCATGGAGTTAATCGTCTGCCCGCAGATATGCAATCCAATCACCGACGAAAGCATCGCAAGCGGGATTGAAGTAGCGACAATCAGAGTGCTGCGCCAACTGCCTAACAGCATCAACATCATTAATGCCGTTAGTCCGGCAGCAGTTGCCGCCTCCTGCACGACATCAGCAACACACTCCTTGACGAATGTCGACTGATCAGAAAGCAAAGTTATCTTGCAGGCCGGCGGTACGATTGACTGAATTCTAGGCAGCGCGTCTTTAATTCTGTTTACGACGGCAAGCGTGGAAGCGCTGCCATTCTTTAAAATATTGAAAATGACCGCCCGCTGACCGTTTTGATTCACGATATTCAACTGCGGTTGATAGCCGTCATGAACATTTGCTACATCTTTGACAAATACCGTTGCTCCATTTTGCGTCTTGATTGGAATTTCGTTCAAGCGATCGATCACCTTGGGCATGTTGTTCAAAGTGATGATGTACTCATAAGGTCCCATCTTGGCCGTACCGCTGGGGGCGGTAATGTTCTGAGTATTGACAGCCTGCACCACGTCATAAGCGGACAGCCCGGTCGAGACAAGCGCCTCCGGATTCAAATCGACCATTACTTGACGATACTTTCCGCCGTAGGGAAAAGGAATCGTCGCACCTTGGATGGTGGCAAGCTGAACCCGCACAAAATTGTTGGCGATGTCGAACAGCTGAGATTCGCTCAATATCCTGTTATCCGGGACGGGCGGTCCTCTTTCTCCGGTCTTGTTGCCGATTCCCAGCTGCAATACCGGGACGTCAGTGGCACTGGATACAGTGACAAACGGCGGTGTGATGCCGGGAGGAAGATAGTTCAAACAAGCGTTGCCAACCGATGTCACCATCGCCACGGACTCACCGATATCAGTGCCTTTGTGCAGATAGACTTTGATGACGCTCATTCCGGACAATGACATCGATTCCATATGTTCGATCCCGTTGACCGTGGAAGTCAGCCAGGTCTCAGTGACGGTTGTAATTAAATTCTCGATGTTGTAAGGCGACATCCCGGTGTAAGTCCAGACGCAACTGACGATTGGAACATCAATTGTCGGAAAGATGTCGACCGCCATCTGCATAATCGACAGAACGCCGAAGAGGGCAATGCCGATT
>CAZSNX010000531.1:435-1882 GCA_964607945.1 uncultured Candidatus Obscuribacterales bacterium | reverse complement strand
ATTGCCATCACGATAAAAGTATGCGGGCGTTTAAGTGCGAGCTCTACAATCCACATGTTACTTCTTAATTGCCCCCGACCATTTTGCTTTTACTATGCTAAACATCAGCGGAACGAATAATAATGTCGAAAATGTGGCTACAGTAAGCCCGCCGATTACCGCTCGCCCGATCGGGGCATTTTGTGATCCGCCCTGCCCACCGCCAATCGCCATCGGAATCATACCGATTATCATGGCTGTCGCGGTCATCATCACCGGTCTGAATCGCTGATAGCCTGCGCTCAGCGCTGCTTCCCGAGCGGTTAGTCCGGAGGACAGCTGCTCGTTGGCAAAAGTAACCATCAAGATGCTGTTGGCGGACGCTACACCAACAGTCATGATCGCACCCATCAGAGCCGGAATGCTGAAATTAGTCTGGGTGACGAACAAGCTCCAGAGAATCCCCGAGAAAGCACCCGGAATGGCCATCAAGATAATGAGCGGATCCAGCCAAGACTGGAAGTTGACTACCAAGAGAAGATAAACCAGCACTACCGCAAACAACAGTCCAAGCATGAGCGCGGAATATGCGAAGAACATGCTCTTGACCTGTCCGCCCATAAATATGAAAGTTCCCCGCGGGGCATTCTTCCTATGGACATCCAGGATTTTCTTGATCTCGCTGGATACCCCTCCTAAGTCCCTGTCCTGACAGGCAGCATAGATATCGTATTCCGGCTGCACGTTGATGTGATTTACCACTGCCGGATATCTGCTGCGACTCGGCACAGCCAGGTTGGTCAACAGCTCGGGCTGTGGTTTGTCAGTTTTGACGAACTGTGACGTGACCGGCAAGTTTCTCAAGTCGTCAAGCGATTTGAGCCGGTACTGCGGGGCCTGAGCCGACAGGTAATAGTTGATGCCATTGGCTCGATTGAGCCAAAAGTTCGGCTGAGTCTGAAAGCTCGAGCTCAGCGGGATCAAAAGCGAATTAGAGATATCTTGCTGAGTAAGTCCAACTTGTTTTGCCCTTACTCTGTCTACTTCGAAACCAAAGTGTGGTGCATCAATAACTTGGTGCAAACAAACATCGACCGCGCCGGGTATCATCTCGATTTGACGCTTTACCTGCTGGGCAATCTTGTAATTGTCCACGCGCTTCATACCAAGGATTTTCACATCGATTGGGGCGGGAAGACCGGCGTTGATAATCTGCGTAACGATATCGGCAGGCTGAAAGTAAAAGGTACATTCAGGAAAGTCGCACTTCAACATCTGCCTGATCGTCTTGCGGTAATAGTCGGTCGAATGGCTTCGCTTCTCAGCCAACTTAATCAAGATCTCACCATCGGCCGCGCTGATAGTCTGACTGTCGGAATAAGCGTAATTGATACCGCTTACAGGCATCCCGATGTTATCCGATATGGACTCCAGCTCTGCTTCCGGAATGGTTTTGTGCAGGTTTTTC
>CAZSNX010000531.1:0-425 GCA_964607945.1 uncultured Candidatus Obscuribacterales bacterium | reverse complement strand
TGGACGTCGTAAAGATACCCCTGGTTGCGCAGCAGGCGCTCCGTTTCCTCGATCCTGGTGCCGCCATGAGCGCAGACATGAAGCCGCAGTAGTCCGGCATCAATCGAGGGAAAGAAATCCTTGCCGATTAGCGGAAGGAGGCAAAAGGAAACGGCATAGAAGCCGACAAACAGAGCCACTACAAATGGCCAACGCTCCAGGGACCAGGCAAGCGCATCGCGATAATGCCCACGAGTACTTTCGAACTGTTTCTCAATCAACTCATGAATCTTGCCAAAGAAGGAGGGAGCTCCGGCCGCAGCGTGTCGAGCGGATGAAAGCAATGACTTCGCCATCAAGGGCACCACCGTTCGCGACAGACCATAGGAGGAGAGCATCGCGAAGACCACAGACATTCCAAGCGGAACGAACAATGAGTGTGAAGG
>CAZSNX010000530.1:0-3616 GCA_964607945.1 uncultured Candidatus Obscuribacterales bacterium | reverse complement strand
TATTCTCGAAGTCGGGCTCTGTCTCTGGCCTTTTCATATCGGCATTGCCGGTATCGGAATCGCTTGGTTAATTGCCGGCACGATCGGCGTTGCCCTCTCACTTTATTACCTGAAAAAGTCCGAGATCGGAGAATGTCTAAATCTCAAGCTGCTTCTCAGCAAGAGCACCGACAAAGAGGGGCTGCTCAGAGTATTGAAGATTGGTATTCCGGCCTGCATCAACGACCTATCGTGGGTGGGCGGCAACTTTGTGCTGTTCCTGATCTTTGCTCGCACGCCCGATCCAACTTCCTGCCAAGCTTCATGGGCGATCGGTCTTAAGTGCGAGGAGATGATCGCCGGCATGCCTATCTATGCGTTCAGCATGGCAGTGGCCACGATCGTCGGTCAGAATCTGGGAGCCAATCAACCGGAACGAGCCGAGAAAGCCGGCTGGCAAGTAGCAGGCATCGGGGCAGCGATGAACGCTCTGGTAGGACTCATCCTGGTTTTGGGGGCAGCTCCGATTTCGCATCTTATGAGCGAAAATGCAAAAGTAATCGCGTATTCCACCCAGTACTTTCAAGTGGTGGGAATTTGCGAGCCGTTCGTGGCTGCCTGGTTGATTTTGTTCGGCGCAATGCAAGGCGCTGGTTATACACGCTGGCCGATGTATGCCACCGTCATCTGCTTAACCGTCTTCAGATTGCCGCTGGCATACTATCTTACTGTCGTTGCAGGCATGGGTCCGCTCGGCACCTGGATAAGCTTGTCCGCCAGCTCAATCATCATCGGAGTGCTGGCAATCTGGCGCTTCAAGACCGGTGTCTGGAAACATCAGAAGATCTAGCTCTATCGAACATCACCAATGATTCAAGCTCATTGGCTCAAACACGAGGATTTGGGCTTGCGGACCGGACGCCGCGTGCCTGGTTTTTTCGGTACTTAGCGGAAGCCAGACAACACACCAGCCCAAACTAGCAAGACGCGCTCCACCGCATACGACACCGCAGCATACTTATCTCGATCGTTGAGAGCAATTGAACTTTCTTTCAAGAGCCACCGTCTACTCTGACAGAGCAACTCACATGCGTTTTTCAACTATCGACTAGCCTGGCCTCGGATTTTACGGATGCCGGTTTGACTACGCAGTTGATGAATTTGACGCATTCACTTGGGAGGACTACCCGATGCCTGCTAAGACCAGATCTCTTTCCAGCAAATTAAACTACCGACTGCCACGAATCAGATTGGCCCTGGTGCACGAGCAAATGACCGTTGAGACTTTATATCCAATCAAGACGCCCGGAGACGTCGAAACGCTACTCGAGCCATTGAGACATGTTCCGGAAGAGCATTTCGTCAGCTTGCATCTCAATGCGAAAAACGAGGTGATCGGACTGCACGAAGTCTCGCACGGAACGCTTGCATCGAGTTTGGTGCACCCGCGGGAAGTATTCAAAGCGGCGCTGGTGGCAAACAGCTATGCAATTCTGGTCTGCCACAATCACCCGTCCGGCTCGCGCATCAAACCGAGCCCGGAAGATATGGATACAACCAGACAGCTATTGCGCGCCGGACGAATTCTAGGTGTAAATGTCGTCGATCACCTAATCATGAGCCCGAACCAGAATGCCTACAGCCTGCGCGAGCATCATCCGGAGATGTGGAAAAACTGAAAAGGCAGCACTTGCTTCCGGAACTTAGTGCCCGCGCTCCCCACTGAACGGTTTGTCGGTAACCTGATATTCGACCAAGTGATTCTTCGCTCCAGTGATCGGATGTATATCAACCTTGCCCAGCTCTTTCAAGATAATGTAGCCGTCTTTAGCCAATGACCTAAACAACGGGTATGCCGTGGTCTCCTTCAACCAGGATTGCCACCAGCCGGTCCGCTCACGTCCGGCGTCAAGCACCGCCTTGATTAGGAACTTGGACAAGGCACGATGTTCAGCCAAAACTCCGATGTAGAGCAGGCTCCGCTCGCCGAGATTGGCAAAACCGACAACACCGCTTCCAGGTCTTTCCAAAAGAATGAAGCCATCGGTAGTACCGATTTCACCTAAGTTATCCTCAGCGAAGAGCAACTCTTGAAGACGATTGAGATCTGCCAAGTCAGCCTCACTCTCGGCCTTGCGAGTAGTTCCTACTGGCTCCTCGACTGCCGGTGCCTTCGAGAATTCCGGATGAACAACAGAATCACCGGCTGAGAGTGGCTCGGATCTACCGCTCGACTTCGCTTCGGGGATACCCTTTTGTTCGCAGAAGTTTACGTAATCGGAAAGATAGCCGAACTCCGGCGGTCTGCCGGCCGATGCATGACCTTCAGCCAAAGCCAGTTTTAAGCCTGGCATGGTACTAGGCGCAGGACGTACGAAGTCCGCAATGGTAGTGCTCAGATTTCTGCCGGCAGCGGACAGGGCTTTGTAGCTGCCGGTCATTTCGACCGCCAGAGCCGGTGCAAACTTTGATGCTATGCCACCACCGACTGCGAACATGCCCAGGTCCATCCCGAGCGAACCGAGATTGGACTGCATTATCCTTTCGTTTCTCTGAAAGCTCTCGGCCCGCGAGTCAGACCAAGTCTCACAAATCGCTTTCGAGACAGCTTCATTGCGGCGCTGATTTGCCGGAATTCTAGGGTCGAACGTATCTACCAACCACTTGGCCGTCATGACAGCACCAGCCGTCAAAGCCGCTCCGGTTATAATCACCGGCAGCTCCGCCATCACTCCGGCCGCCAAGACTGTACCGGCCGCGGCGGTCAGAGCCAACTCAGTACCAGCTTTCAGCGGATCGCGCTCAATCTCTTGAATTGCTCCACCAATCAATCCGCTGCCGACGAGCTGTGCTTCTCTTACTAATTTGCCTGCGAGATCGGCGCCGGCGGCATATGCTTCATCGAAAAGTTTATTTTCGTTGTGCGAGTCTATCAGCTGTCCAGAATATTCAATCAGCTCCGGCATTGCCTGCCCTCCAACCTCGACGGCAATACAACGATGTTAAGCGGCACAAACCCTCCTGTCACTGTGCAATTGCGCACACGGCTGGCTGGAGATTGGATGGTTGAAATCATCAACAGTCCAATCTGTGATAATTTGTATGGGTTTTCAGTGGGAATCGGCAGGAGCAATGAGCGGGAAAGTCAGACACAAATCCACGCGAGTTCAGGTTGGCAACAAGCTAATCGGTGGCGAAGAGCCGGTACTGGTGCAGTCGATGACCAATACTTCGACTGAAGACGCGCTGGCAACAGCACGGCAAGTCAAAGAGTTGTGGGAAGCCGGCTCCGAAATCGTGCGCATTACAGTCAATACAAGAGAGGCGGCCCAAGCGGTTCCAACTATCGTAAAGGAGCTGGAAGCTAGCGGCGCGGACGTACCGCTGGTCGGCGACTTTCACTACAACGGTCATTTGCTGCTGACCGAATATCCCGACTGCGCGCGCCTTCTGTCCAAGTACAGAATCAATCCGGGCAACGTCGGACGCGGCGACAAGCACGACGAGAACTTCAAACTCATGATTGAAGCAGCCCTCAAGTTCGACAAGCCGGTCAGAATTGGAGTGAACTGGGGTTCGCTCGATCAAGACCTGCTGGCACAGATGATGGACGAAAACGGCAAGAAAGAGAATCCGC
>CAZSNX010000529.1:1005-3621 GCA_964607945.1 uncultured Candidatus Obscuribacterales bacterium | reverse complement strand
GAGAAAGTCCTTACCACTTGCCACAGAGAAGCTTCCGTCTTCATGTTTGATCAGGAACGCCGGACCATGTGCCACCCCGCCCTTATCCTGCTTCAGTGAAAGCTTTCCATTGGCAACGAAGAACGCCTCTACATGCTTTCCATCTTTTCCGGTAAACGAATAGACCTTGCCCGCTTGAGACATCTGTTCGAACAGAGCAGCGCCTTCGGCTTTGCCATTAATGTGATACTCCGTTCCGAACAGCTTTACACCGCCCTCAAAGCGCCTCGGACCGCTCATGAACTGCTCCAGAGCGGCAATCACCCGAGCATTGTTGTTGGGCTGGCCATACGGAGTAAAGATCGCCGTGCGCACGTCCGAACCACCATCAGTGTAGTTGGAAAAGATCCCCATATCTTCAATCAAGTTTCGATAATGATCGAGTAGTTCGTGCTGCCCTGGCTTAAACGTGAGCGGGTACTTTTCAGCATTTACATGTCTTAAGGTCAATGTGCCGAAATCCGCAGTAAGAAGCGGATCTCGATGGACTGGAAGTTCGTGCCGTCCCAGCGATGCTACAACTACTTCCTTCACACCCAGAGCCTGCAAGAGCGCCTTATTATCCGCAATGTTTTCAGCCTGTTGTTTGCCGCTGTTGAAATAGTCGTCCATTACGACCACTGTTTTGTCTTTCAACTGACGACCCAGCGGAGAGTCCTGTAACTTCGCTCTCAAGGCAGCGAACTTTCCTTCCCGCAACTCAAACTCGAGTCTAGCTCGATCTTCTGGTGTGTTGACTTTGTACGCCTGCAGCTCTTTGAGCAGACTCCTCTGCTCACTTGTCTTGACCAAAGCATTCAGATCGTCAATCGATACAAAGTTTTTCTCATTGAGCCCACCAGCCTTAGCCAACATATGCTGCATGGCATAGGAGCTGCCCGCCCGCTCGTCGCTCTTGGTGCTTTCAAGCGAACCAATCACTACAAGTTTGTCTCTCTGATCCGGTTTGAGACCAGCCGTCTCCATGATTCCTTCAAATGCCTTCCGCGTCTGAGAAAACATGGTGGCAAAATCACCAATATTGGCGCCATACCTCAGCGCTGCCAGAGCAGCAGATTGGTACTCCTCCGGCGTGTGCCTCAAGGGTGGCTCTCCCAATGCAATCAGTTTCAGATTTACACGCTGAACTTCTTTGCCGACAAAAGCCAGGTAATCTCTTATGCCCTGCTCAGTGAGCAGCGGCGCTGCTGCCCTGTCATGCAGCGCACTTAATCTTTCCGATTCACCCTTACCGATCTTGCTTAGCAAAGACTCTCTACCCGCCTCGAGATCAGTTGCCGATAGCTTTCTGGCGTTCTTGTTGCGATCAAGAATTCCATCCGGCCGCGACTCATCCGGTCTCAAAGTCTCATCAATAGCCCTCTTGAGAGCAGCGTCGGCTTTCGCTTTTAGTTCCAATGATTTTGCGGGCTCACGGACCGCTTCTTGTAAATGCAATTGATACTCTTTATATGCTGGATGCCTCTGAATGTCACCGACCAGCGATTTGACTTTAGCCTCGGCAGGATGCCCAGTAGCCGATGGTTCAACCGCCACATCAGTTACAGACACTCCACGCACGAAGCCACCAACATCCGCGATCATCAAGCCAGGGACTTTCTCGAGGAATTGTCTGCGTGGATCACCGGCCGGCAGCTTGCTTAAGTCGTCAAAAATGAGCGCGTTTCTTACTCTGTTTGCACCACCTAGACTTTTGAACTTATCCTGAGCACCCTTAGACCAGGACGCATCTAAGCGTAAAGCCGACAGCGCTGAGAGCTCATCACTTGCACTCTTAAGCTTGCTCTCAAGTTCTGCTTGATTGGGAGCAATGCGATTCCCCTTAGCATCAAGCACTGGTTCATCAGGTTTAGCCTCGCCACGCGCTATCTTCTCCTTGTGCAACTGAGCTGCGGCATCCAATTTATCAAACCGCTTCTGGGCAGCCTCTACGTTTTGCTGTTTATTGCTCAATGCCTGTTGCAGCAATGAGAACTCAGCGCCCTTAAGCGAAAAGATCTCAACTCTAATGTCAGGATTGTTCTTAGCAAAAATATGGGCAAGCATATTGCCCTCGGAAGCACCATCAAGCGTGTAGATCGTGACTACCTTCTTGGCCCCGCCCGGAATAATCTTTTCACTGAGCATGTCGTCAGCGATCTGCCGGCGCAGCTCTTTCATATGCGCGCCTAGACCTTCAGTACTCAATAGCGCCGCGGAGTGCTCCAGCAGTTTTAATGCAACTTCCCGCTCAGGGCTTCCTTCCGGAAATTGTTTGACGAGTCGCTCAAAGGTCTCCAGTTTGATCGTATTGCTCTTAATCTTGTCCGTAAACTCTCGGACCAGATCCGCTTGCTGCCGAGCTTCTATCACCCTGACTCTAGGCTCTGAGACATCCCGCAAAAGCAAAGCGCGCTCTCGCAGTATGTCAGCTACACTTTTGCCTTCGACGACATCGGAATGATTTTTTCCTTCTAATTTCCTATTTATCTGTTCGATCTCATTGACTTTCCGTACAAGAAATTCAATCTGCTCCTTGGTCATTTCGGGCAGCTTGTCGAATGGAATGGGGAGATCCGCGTTGCTTGCTTTAGCGTT
>CAZSNX010000529.1:0-995 GCA_964607945.1 uncultured Candidatus Obscuribacterales bacterium | reverse complement strand
AAGCTCAGCAAGAACTTTCGCACCAGCTTCTTCACCCACAATCTTCTTCACAGATTCGGCAACGCGATCCGATAGCTCGACCGTTCTTGCACTCTCTACACTTGCGCCTTTGTCATGACTGCCCGGTGCACGAGCAGCTGGATTGTCCAGGCTAGCTGCTCTTCGTTGCGGCAACTCTGCCTCTGCTCGCTCCATCTCTCTAATTGCTTCCAGCCGACGTGCAGCCAATACAGCCTGCCGCTCTGCAAGCAAGGATTCCAACTCATGGATTTGATCAATGTAACTACTGTACATGCCACGTCTAGCAGTGTTAAGTTCGGACATGCGCTCGCGCATGAGATTCTTAAGCAGCATGGAAGCCTCTGCCTCTCGAGCGTTAGTCCATTCACCTTTATCGGCGATCAACTTTCTTACACTATCTGGTACTGTGCCACCAAATAGAGATTCGACCAGATTATGGTTATTAGTTAAATCTGCAATCAACTTCTGCGCCGGAAACTCGCCTAAAGTATCAGTCAGCTTGGCGAGCTCACGGGACACATCCACAAATTTAAGGGACAGATCATTATACTTATTCGAATCGAGCGGCTTGTTAGTCTGAAATGCCTTCAACATGTTCTCGGCACGCAGCGATTCTTCCGCCGAGAGCAATTTGCCGGCGCGCGCCTCAATGACCTTATTGAAGAACACTTCGCCGACTTGCAAACCGGTCTCCTTGCAAAACGCACTCTTAAGCTCCGCTAGCCGCGGTCCGTCGACAGTTGCTCCCACTGATTGAGCATCGAGAAATCGGCGAATAACTGCAGCATGCTGGTCAGCGTGCGTTAACTCATGATAAATATCTTTGGCGAGCGCTGCAAAGTCTTTCGTTCCTGCAATTTCAGTTGATCTAATATAAATCCTTCCACGATCGTAAACCGGCGCGAGCCCTGCCGGCGTTTCGAAACCTATACTTAACTCAACTCTTGGAAGCCCTCGCTCAGTAGTAAATCGGT
>CAZSNX010000528.1:0-3626 GCA_964607945.1 uncultured Candidatus Obscuribacterales bacterium | reverse complement strand
AGCGGTGTGTTCCTTCAACTGACTTGCGACGAGGCCGAAGACTTGCCGGTGCCTGAGCAGAAATACACCTTCGGGATAGTCAAAGCAGCCCAAGCTCGTGGTGACTTCCAGGTGCTTGCCGAACGCAAGCGGCGGGCATTACGGGTGCATTTGACCAAAGACGTAACCAACTCGTTGGTCAAGCTTAAAGCGGCGATTGCAGAAGCTCTATCCTAACTGAAAGCGCTTTCAGCGTAATCGCTGAAATGCACCGCAGTGGACGGTGGACTTCCAGCCTCTGCGCAGATTGCTCGCCCCGTTTAGCACAACACTAGAAGCAGTTCGATCGGAGATTGAAGTTATGCAAATAGGTATGGTTGGACTCGGCCGCATGGGAAGCAATATGGCGCGCCGGCTGATGAAAGGCGGCCACGATTGCGTCGTTTTCGATGTCAACTCGAAAGCTGCCATAGCTATGGAGCCGGAAGGTGCTCATCCTGCGCTCACGCTCGATGAGCTGGTCAGCAAGCTTGCCAAGCCCAGAGCAGTCTGGATAATGGTACCGGCCGGCGAACCGACCGAACAGACCGTCGTTGAGCTTTCGAAGCGTATGGAAGCAGGAGATGTCATCATTGACGGTGGCAATTCATACTTCAAGGACGACGTTCGCAGATCCAAAATGCTTCATGAGAGGGGAGTACACTTCGTCGACTGCGGCACCAGTGGTGGTGTCTGGGGGCTGGAGCGTGGATATTGCCTGATGATCGGTGGTCCCAGGGAAGTCGTAAATCGGCTCGATCCGATCTTTCGCGTTTTGAGCCCCGGTGTAGGCGACATTGAGCGCACACCCGGCCGGGACAAAATCGCAGGGACGGCTGAATCCGGTTATCTGCACTGTGGTCCGGTCGGTTCCGGGCATTTCGTCAAGATGGTTCATAATGGCATCGAATATGGATTGATGCAGGCGTATGCGGAAGGCTTCGACATCTTTCGCAATGCCGATTCCAAAGACCTTCCGGCTGACTATCAGTACAGCTTGAACGTCGCCGACATTGCCGAAGTCTGGCGGCGCGGCAGCGTCGTAGGCTCTTGGCTGCTCGACCTGGCAGCGATCGCGCTGGTCGAGGATCCAAACTTGAGCAAGTACACCGGTTACGTTCAAGACTCCGGTGAGGGTCGATGGACGATTAACGCAGCTATCGACGAATCAGTACCAGCCGAGGTGCTTTCAGCTGCGCTCTACACGCGATTCCGGTCGAGGCAAGAACACACTTTTGGAGAGAAAGTTCTTTCAGCCATGCGCAATAAGTTTGGCGGTCACGTGGAGCCAGCCGCCGGCGGTTAGTCACGTTGATGCCATCTCTCGGCGATCTTAGTCAAACTTGTAACCCGAATTCTAATCCTTCAGCTCCTACGGAGAATCACCATGAGCACAGTGGAAACAAAGCCAGCGAAACGAACCGCCAACATACGCCTGGGAGACCCATGCTCGATGGTTATCTTCGGAGCCGCAGGAGACCTGACACGCCGGAAATTGTTTCCAGCGCTCTATCATTTGGCCGAAAATAAGCTGCTTTCTGACAATTTCTGCATCATCGGCACCGGACGACGACCCTATTCCCATGAAGACTATCGTGCCAAAGTAGTGGAGGATTTGAAGGAATTCGCCACGGCAAATCCGAATCCGGATCTGATCAAATGGTTTACCGATCGCATTTACTTTCTTCAAGGTGATTTTAAGGATCCCAGTAGCTACAAAGCTTTGAGCTCGCTGCTCGACCAGGTGGACACCGCACACAATACTAAAGGTAATCACCTCTATTACTTAGCAACGCCTCCCGATTGGTTCGGTCCGATTGCAGATCAACTTGGCCAGGCTGGTCTCACCGCCCAAGGGAAGGACCACTGGAGAAGACTAGTTGTCGAAAAACCGTTCGGTGATAACCTCCAATCGGCGATTGCGCTCAACAAGCAGTTGCTAACTTCGGTTCAAGAGAACCAGATCTTTCGCATCGATCACTACCTGGGCAAAGAGACCGTCCAGAACATCATGGTGTTTCGCTTTGCTGATGGGCTGTTCGAACCGATTTGGAACCACAATTACATCGACAACGTACAAATCACCGTCGCCGAAACAGTCGGAGTCGAAGGACGTGGCGGCTATTACGACGGCGTCGGAGCTTTGCGTGACATGTTGCAGAATCACATGTTTCAAGTTCTGGCATTGACAGCGATGGAACCGCCGGCACGTTACGAAGCCGAGATTGTCCGCGATGCAAAGCGCGACGTCTTTCGAGCCATACGGAGAATGAAACCGGAAGACGTGCAGAGAAATGTCGTGCGAGCACAGTACACAGAAGGAACAATAGGAAGCAAGTCTATACCGGACTATCGCGCAGAGCCGTCTATCAATCCGGATTCTATGACTGAAACCTATGTTGCATTGAAACTGTTTATAGACAATGCTCGATGGAAGAACGTTCCGTTCTATCTAAGAACCGGCAAGAGTCTCGCAAAGCGCACAAGCGAAATTGCAATCCGATTCAGGAGGCAAACACTGACTCAGTTCGATGAAATGGCAGTCGAAAACCTTTCGCCAAGCACACTCATACTTCGCCTGCAGCCGGACGATGGAATCAACCTCAGAATTGGTGCAAAAGTACCAGGAACCGTCATGAAGATGGACATGGTCGAGATGAACTTCTGCTATAAGGATTACTTTGGAGCGCAAGGTGCAGGCGGATACGAAACCCTGCTTTACGACATCATGAATGGCGACCACACATTATTTACGAGAGCCGACAATTTGGAGACAAATTGGAGCATCGTCGACCCGATTCTCAACTATTGGGCATCGGCACCGAAAGACACACTGTACACATATTCCGCAGGTTCCTGGGGTCCGAAGCAATCTTCCGACATGCTAAGCAAAGACCATCGCAGATGGAGAAGAATTCCAGACAACAGTTAAGTTGCATCTATCGCATCGATTCACAGCCACCCAAGCCGCTTTGATACATACTCTCACTCATCCAGGGAGATGGGCATTGGCTTACCTCACCGCTGGTGGTGACAGTGCAGCGACTGTCACGGTACGAGCACGATCCCCTGCAGAGAACCATTGGACAAAGTGTGGGTGCTGCATACTCCTGCCGCCAATGATTAAACTCCTCGGTCGGACTGTAGTCATTTTCGAACGTAGATGGCGCGAAGCCCTTGAGCGGACGCTGAAGGCGCAGGCTGTCAGGCTGTGCGCCACCCTCCAATATTCGGCTCAAGTCATCTGCAGCTTGTCCGCTAAACGGCAGCGCAAAAATCATGAATAGAATCAGCAAGATCGAGAAGGAGCTCAGCGGCACAATTCGCTCAGTCAATTACCGCGACCTCAATACCCGGCAGATCGGACAATGCAGCGCTCCCAATCCACCAACGCGAGAACTCATGACTCCCAATCCTACCATCAATCCCACTGACGCGGCATTCCTCGCCGCATTGCTCATGCCGCGCGACCTCGGCTCGACTCCCAGAACAGGCGGCGCAGACTGTGAGGTAACAGGAACACTGGCAACCGGCGGTCTGTAGACAGCAGAAGAAGCAGAGCCTTGCAGAACCGGACTCCGACCGTGCCTGCTAGCTTTCGCTTGTTG
>CAZSNX010000527.1:0-3628 GCA_964607945.1 uncultured Candidatus Obscuribacterales bacterium | reverse complement strand
GACCGTTGCCACTACCAGGCCGGAGTCGATCTTCGCTGACGTGGCTGTTGCTGTGCATCCTAAGGATGCACGATATACGGCTTTTGTCGGCAAGAAAGTTGCTCTGCCTTTGACCGGAAGGCTGCTTCCGGTAATTGCCGATGACTATGTCGACCTGGAGTTCGGAACCGGCGCACTCAAGATCACGCCCGCTCATGACGCCAATGACTTTGAAGTCGGGCAGAGGCACGATCTGCCGATGCCGGCCGTTATCGATCAACATGGAAAGTTGACCAGCCACGAATATGTACCAGAGCGATGGCACGGTAAAGAGCGATTTGCAGTCCGCAAAGAAGTGGTCGAGGAATTGGACTCGTGCGGGCTCTTAGCCGAGGACCGCGATTATGTGCACGGGCTGGGATATTGTGAGCGCTGCCATACCGTAATTGAGCCGCTGCTTTCGGAGCAGTGGTATGTACGGATGAAGGAGCTTGCCGAGCCGGCTATCAAGGTGGTGGAAGAGGAGCGCATAGTTTTCATTCCTGAACGGCATGCCGCTACTTATTTAGATTGGATGCGAAATATCAGAGACTGGTGCGTGAGCAGGCAGCTGTGGTGGGGGCACCGAATTCCGGTGTGGACTTGCAAGCAGTGCGGCAACTTGGATGCATTTGAAGAACAGCCTATTGAGTGCGCCTGCGGTTCGAACGAATTCGAGCAAGACCCCGATGTGCTGGATACGTGGTTCAGCTCGGCGCTCTGGCCGTTTGCTACGCTCGGCTGGCCAGATGAAACTGCGGAGTTGAAGACGTTTTATCCCACTTCTGTTCTTTCGACGGCCCGCGAGATCATCAATCTTTGGGTCGCACGGATGATCTTTACAAGTCTGAAGTTTGTCGGAAAGATTCCTTTTAAGCACGTGCTTATCCATCCAGTGATTCAAACTGCCGATGGGAAGCGCATGTCCAAATCGAAGGGCAATGCCATCGATCCGCTCGATATGATTGAGAAATATGGTGCCGATGCAAATCGCTTCCTGTTTGCGTCGCTCGGAGTCAAGGGCGATCAAGATGTTCGGTTTCGTGAAGACCGACTGGAAGAATACAAGCGATTTGCCAATAAGTTATGGAATGCCGGACGATTTGTGCTCGATCAACTGCAAGGGTTTAAGCCTATCGGTATCGAGCGTGACAAGCTGACTTTGGCCGATCGGTGGATTCTGCACAAATACAGCCGCCTGCTTAAAGATGTCCATGAGGGGCTGCGCAACTACGATTTTCACGATGTCTGCCGCAATTTCTATGAATTCATTTGGGACTACTATTGCGACTGGTACTTGGAGATCGCCAAAATTCAAATCGGTCGTGATGATACCGGAGATGGTGGTGGTCAAACCCGTAAGGTATTGCATTACATCTTTGAAGGATTGATGCGTGCCTTGCATCCGGTAATGCCCTTCATAACTGAAGATCTCTGGTCTCGAACTCCGAAGTTCGCGCTCTACAATCAACTCGTGTCGATTATGTTCGCTCCCTACCCGCGTGAAGATGAGACGCTGCTGGACTCAGAGGCGGAAGAGCGTATGGCTCTCTTAATCAGAACTATCCGTTCCATTCGCAATATTCGTCAGACTTACAATGTTTCGGCAGGCTCGGAGGCAGAGTCCCTGATTGTTTGCAAGGATGATAAGGAACGTCAGAGCCTGGAGGCAGGCGCCGAATACATAAAACGGCTGGCCAGAGTAAATCCGCTTACGATATCGGCTGATGCCGCTGCACCGGCGATGTCGGCATGGGAGATAATTTCGGCCTCGAAAGTATACGTGCCGCTGGCTAATTTGATCGATGTAGAAAAGAGCAGGGTAAAGCTGGTTCAGCGACGCGAAGCGATAGAGAAGGAGCTGCTTAAGGTAAAGCAGATTTTGGATAACGCCGACTTTCGAGCGAAAGCTCCCAAGGAGAAGGTAGATGGGCTTAAAGCGCAGCTGAACGATCTCGAGGCTCAAATGTCCAGCGTCGAATCTCAATTGAAGGTGCTTGAGTAGAGCTTAAGCGCGGCTGAGACTCTTGTTTGTGCAACTGGAGCTTATATGCGCACTCTTGCAAGTCGTTCTACGATTAACCGACGCTGCCTACTCTTGCGCAAGCAGGGTGGTGGCGGTGAAAGTTATGCCGTAGTGGCTGCAGAGGTGTATTGCCCAAGATAATGTCGGCGGCCTTCTCGGCGATCATCATGATTGGCGCATAGAGGTTGCCGTTGGTGATGTAAGGCATTACGGATGCATCGACAACGCGCAGCCCCTCAATGCCGTGGACGCGCATCGTAACCGGATCTACCACGGACATCTCGTCGACACCCATTTTTAAGGTGCACGATGGGTGCAAGGCTGTCTCGCTATCTCTGGCTACCCAATCGAGAATTTGCTTTTCGGTTTCAACTTCCGGACCGGGCGAAGTTTCACCGGCATTGAATTCGTCCAGCGCTGATTGATTCAGAATATGCCTGGCACAGCGAACTGCTTCGACCCATTCCCGGCGGTCCTTCTCAGTCGATAAGTAATTGAAGCATAGACTTGGATAAACAGCCGGATCCGCCGATTTGAGTTTGACAGAACCGCGTGCATCGGAGTTCATCGGACCGACGTGCACCTGGTAGCCATGCCCGCCTGCAGGCGATGTTCCGTCATATCGAACGGCCAGCGGCAAGAAATGAAACTGCAGATTTGGGTACTCGACATCGTCATTGCTTCGAATAAAACCGCCTGCTTCGAAGTGATTGGTGGCTGCCGGTCCTTTGCGCAGGAAGAGCCATTGAAAACCAATCCATGGTCGGTTGTACCATTGGAGAGCCGGATACATGCTAACAGGCTGTTTGCAAGCGTACTGCACGTAGACTTCCAAATGGTCTTGCAGGTTCTCTCCGACGCCTGGCAAATCCATAACGACCGGAATGCCCAGCTTAGCCAACTCGCTGGCATTGCCAATGCCGGATAGTTGAAGCAATTGAGGAGAGTTGATTGCTCCGCCGCAAGCGATGATCTCCCGTGCTCTGGCGGTGTATGCTCGGCCGTTCTTAAGGTATTCAACTCCGACCGCCTTTTTCCCTTCAAAGAGAATACGGATAGTAAGTGCGTTGCAGATTACGGAGAGATTCTTTCGCTCCTTCAAAACTGGATGCAAATAAGCTCGGGCTGCCGAATGCCGGCGTCCATTCTTGATATTGCGGTCGAAGGGCGCGAATCCCTCCTGTTTGCTGCCGTTAACATCGGTGGTGAGTGGATAACCAGCCTCTTGTACCGCTTGGAAGAATGCTTTGAACAAGGGGTTGTCACAGGGACCGGTCTCGAGCACAAGCGGCCCGCCCTGACCGTGGAAAGCGTCGGCTCCTTTCACCCTGTCTTCGCAGCGGATGAAATACGGCAAGCAGTGTGCGTAATCCCAGCTCTGCATACCGGGGTCAGCAGCCCATTTTTCAAAATCGAGCGGGTTGCCGCGGATAAAGATCATGCCGTTGATCGAGCTTGAGCCGCCCAGCAACTTACCGCGAGCATGGGCTATGCGCCGACCGTTCATGAAGGGCTCCGGCTCGGATTGATAGCACCAGTCATAGAGTTTATTGACAAGGGGACTCATCAATCCCGCCGGCATAT
>CAZSNX010000526.1:0-3644 GCA_964607945.1 uncultured Candidatus Obscuribacterales bacterium | reverse complement strand
CTCTCTTGTCAGCACCAGCTTTTCTGCATCGCTTTGATCGGTCTTGCTGAAATCATAAACATGCAGCCGGCACTTATGACAGACTTTGAACAGCCCCTTTCCGTTCATGTCCTCCCAGCGTGCTGAGCAGGGGGTAGTCTTGCGGTATTTATCGATCAGTTTTAGTGGAACAAACGGTTCAGCTGCAGCTGACTCGATGATTTCCTTTAGCTGTGCCACTTTCTTTTCAGATGACCCCTCCGCAATCTTTCGGCAGGCGTCCGGATCCAGCCTGGTCTTCAGGCAAATGCTGTCTAGCTTTTTTATTACTCGGTTCAAACCCTTTGAGCCGGCTGGTGGCGGTGGTGGCATGAAGCCGGCCGGATCCGAATTGCTTTCAGTGTTCTCGGCTGATGCTGGCTCGATTAGAGTTCGTCTTACTTCTGCCGAGTTTGGCTCAGGAGGTTCTGGTTCTTCGCCTGGCATTATGTATTCCCTTTCAGACCTGACTTTGTGGTCGTTATTATGGGCTTTTGCCGGTTGCGGCTGTATCGATCATAAGGCGCAAATAGATCGCCAATCTGCGTTGTGCTCGATTGACCTGAGAGCAAATGGGCCACCAAATATCAAGTCTATCACAGCGTACATTTTGTTCTTTGCCGCTAATCGCAAGGCATTAAACCGTTTCAGCCGAAATCAGAGCGGGTAAATTAGCTTGTGTCTTCGGCGGTTCAACAGCCAAGAGAAGCTTCCGAGTAGATTCGAATTGTGCGCGAGTATGGCAGATATTCTCTACGTCGATGATGATAATGAGCTTGCAGAAGCAGCGAAGCTTGTTCTGACGGAAGACGGACATGCTGTTACTGTTGTCGACTCCGGACCTTCCGGTTGGTCGCAAATCAAGTCTCAGCCGTTTGATCTCGTGATACTAGATTGGGAGATGCCGGAGTTAAACGGCATTGATATTCTAAAATTGATGCGGACATCAGGAGACAGTACGCCGGTCATTATGATGACCTCACGTGCTGCGATAGACGATAAAGTGCTTGGTCTCGATTGCGGTGCCAACGATTATCTGACTAAGCCGTTTGTTCCTAAAGAGCTGTGCGCGCGTGTTAGAGCGGCGCTGAGATCGAAAGCCGCGCCTGCGCCGCCTCCTAAAGCACTCGGTTCGAACAATGAGGCTGTGCTGAAGAGAGCCAGTCTTGCTGGAACTGCAATTGCTGCCCACCTAGAGTTCGTCGAGCTCATCGGTGAAGGCGGCTTTGCAATGGTCTTTAAAGCCAGACATCCGCAATTAGAGAAGTTTGTGGCGGTTAAGATGCTGTTGCCTTCCGAACTGTCTGCCGACCTTGTGTCCAGATTCGTACGCGAGGCAAAGATTGTGAGCAACCTCGATCATCCCAATATTGTCACTGTTTACGACTTCGGCATCACGGAGAACAAGCAGCCTTATATGGTGATGGAGCTAGTGGAAGGGCCAAACCTGTATACGTTGATTCAAGAAAAGGACTATCTTCCATTAAAGGAGGGCTTGCCTATTTTGCTGTCGGTTGCTTCGGCTCTCTGTTATGCACACGATCGTGGCGTAATACACCGCGACATCAAGCCTGAAAATATCGTGCTGAAAGAAGTTGCAGATGAGACGCCGATTGCCAAAGTGTTGGACTTTGGTCTGGCTAAGGTCATTGAGTTTGATCTCAACTCTAAGAAGGATGCAAACTTGACCAGGGGGCAGCAGATGCTTGGTAGTCCTCCCTACATGAGTCCGGAACAAGTTCGGGGTAAACCGCCAGATGAAAGATCGGATATCTATTCGTTCGGCTGCCTTATTTTTGAGGTTGTTACCGGCTACACACCATTTATCGGTGATACGCCGATGGAGATTTCGCTTAAACATTTAGAGGAGCCTCCGCTGACCTTTAAGGAGGCTCAACCGTCACTTAAGTATCCGGCAGAGCTCGAGGAGCTGGTTGCTCGAACTCTGCAGAAAGATCCGGTCAAGCGCTATCAATCGATGCACGAGTTACGCGATGACTTGGCAAAGATTCTGGACAAGCTGACCGATAACTCCCTCTGGGGTAAGTTGCGCAAGATCAAGATTTTTGGCTAATCGGTTCGGTCACAATTTGGTAGCAATTCGGCCTTAACTTGTAGGCAAGTGGATGTTGGCTGCTGGCTAATCGGAAAGCAATGAAGTTGAAGGACTTCGCTGCTCCACCGCCGGCGTACCCAAATACAAGTTAATGGGCTAAAGAGGGCTAGAGCAATGAGAAAGACCAGAAAGGCAAGCGGACAGGCGTTGGCTGAAAGCACGGCAGCGCTTTGCATACTTCTTCCAATTGGGATTTTGATGATACTTGGATTCGTCAATGTTTTTGCTGTCATGCTCAATAGCAGCAAGTTGAACTTCATTGCAATGGAAGCCGTCAAATACAGACAAGATAATATCTATTGGCTCGGCATGAAAAGGCAAGATCCCGAAGGCAAGCTCAGGCAGCGAGCGGATGCGACGGCGGCCAAGATGGCGGTCCAAATTGCCCGCGCTACCGGCATTGTACTAACGGAAAAGGGCGTAAAGTTCAGCGAGAGAGAAGCCACTGAGTCCGGTTCTGACTTGCCGATTACGATTGAAGAATGCACCGTAACGCCAAGCGGATATCGGCTGCCGTTTGCCGGTGTGCCAGGTTTTCCCGCTCTCTGGAGCCCGTCCGTAACAGTGGCCATCGCGGAAGCACCGGTGCCGCCTCCATGTGCATTCGTCTTTGACGTTTGCTATCAGCCCGGTAAATTGGACGGTGAGCAAAGCAACAATCCAGCCGGAGCAAATACAGGTATTCTCGTCCCGGCTTATGGTGCTATCTGGGGACCAAACAATTCAGGTAAAGCTGGTGCTTTCCCTGTTCCCGACATGCCCGACGTGCCAGTGCCATCGCAAATTAGCGGTCTACCGCAGACGGCTGTTATGGGTGTCATGGCTCCAAGTTGTTATATGCGCTCTCCCAGAGGCATATCCGTAGCAAGTGCTCATTAATCACCGTAAACAGTAATATTTCGTTTGTTGCTTGTAGGCCTGTCTTCGTCAGAAGACAGGCCTACTTCATTCAATGGCTGCAATTATGGAGTGTTCGGCACAGCCGAATTTTGCGCTACCGGATGGTTGCAGCTCTGGCTTCCAGCCTGTCTGACTCTTCTGTGCGATTGAGTTTGCGCAGCACTGCCGCGTAATCTCTCAGGCAAGCTGCCACCGCCGGGTCTTGTTTTCCGCGTGCTTTCTCCACGCTGGTAAGCGCCTCTTTGTAATAGCCTTCGGAGTCAGCTAATTGTCCTTGCTTGCTGCACAGAAATGCCAGTCTATTGAGCAAATCGGCAGTTTCAAAATCATTAACGCCCAGCTGTTTCTTCGCCTGTTCCAGCGCCTCTTTATATGTGATTTCTGCCTGCTGCAAACTACCCGACTGCTCATAGATTGACCCAAGCAGACTGCGCGTTTTAATGGCTAGCAGATTATTGTTGCCGTAGAAGCCGTCATATATTGAAAGCGCGCGCCTGATCAGAGGCTCTGCTTCGCTGTACCTGTTTTGAGAGACATACAGTTGCGCAAGGTTAGTAAGGTCTGCGGCTACTCCGGGATGGTTCGCTACCAGCGTTTGCTCGTCGATGCT
>CAZSNX010000525.1:0-3644 GCA_964607945.1 uncultured Candidatus Obscuribacterales bacterium | reverse complement strand
GAGAAACTGGTACGGTCTCTTTACATAAAGATTTGCTCAGGCCTTTAGTGAGGATCAAGCGGTTTCCACACCCCCCGGAAATTGGAATAATGCCAGTATGCTCTTAAAACCAACCTACTTAATCGACGGAGACGTCACCGACATAGACCTGAATCAGTTGCAGTCCGACAATATACGAGGTCTGATCTTCGATTTAGACAGCACTTTGCTTGCGCCGCGTTCCGGACAATTGACCGATGCGGTGCAAACTTGGCTCGACCGAGCCAGAGCTATGTTCAAAGTCGCAATCGTCAGCAACAACAAAAAAGATCCTTATATAGATCACGCTCGATATCTGTTCGATATGCCCACCATCGGCCGGGCAGCGAAACCTCGGCGCAGAGCGTTTCTACAAGCGACGGAGATTTTGCAGCTGCAACCATCAGAGGTGGCAGTAATCGGCGACCGGCCTCTTACCGATGTTCTAGGAGGGCAACGGGCGGGCATGAAAACGATCCTGGTGCGCCCGCTCAAAACGATGAATGAGCCTCGCTGGATTACATTCTTTCGAAATTTAGAGCGTTGCATAATAAAATCTTAGGCTAATATAGTCAATTGGAAAGTGATTCGGATCAGCCTAGAAGTCAAAGGATTAAATGCAGCGATTTTTGGCAATCAGTTGTCTGCTAAGCCTGGCGATACAACCGGCAAGCGCACAGCCAAGAAAAGAAGCGGTATCGTTTGCGATACCAGCGGCAATGCTCTCAGCACCACCGCCAATATCACGCAGACCGTCGGCAGTTACGCACAAGCAAATTCGCGACCTCTCTCAAGCGAGTTATCCCCGCACCCATTATCAGCGTGGAATGTATTACCGGCAGAAGGGCGAACTCAATTCGGCTTTAATTGAATTCTTGAAGGCCACCCAGGAAAACCCGCGCCTAGTTAGGGCCTTTTACGAGCAATCGCTCATCTTTCACCAGCGCGGTTACTTAAAACTTGCCGAATCAGCTCTCGAGCAAGCACTTGCGGTGGACGCCGATTACAAACAGGCGCGGGTACTGCTTGCCACCATCAGGTTGGCGCAAGGAAATGTCGGAGGCGCAGTCTCCGAGCTCAGCCGCACTCTTGGGCTGCCGGAGAACAAGAAGCCTCAAATCAATTTGGATAACGAAGTTCCGGCCGATGCAATCGTTGAATCCGAGGCTAAAGAACTCGAGCGCCCGATGCCACCACCTTCACTCTTGCAAGTGCTCCACAATATCCTGCCTGTGCCGGACGAAGAGCCGCCAGCTGCATCAGTGCAACCTGCGACTCCAGCAGCAGAACAATCTTCCGGAGCCGACCGCAAAATCGGATTTGCTGGATTGCCGACTCCGCCTGTCACCGAAAGGAAAATTGCGGCGCGCGGCGAACTTGACGACATTCTCACAGGAATTCCAGGACTGGACCCTAATATGCCTGACACTCAGCCGCCGGCGAGCAATCAAGCTGCCGGGAAGTCAGCCGAAGCACCAAGCTCGACCACCGAATCCAATGACAATAAGGCGCTCAGCGAGTCAATTCCACACAAGAAGTCAGGTTTCCACTTTCACTTTCCCAATCCGTTATCTGGACCGTTCTTGCTTTTTAAGAATGTAGATGCGAAGCCAGAACCGTCAGTGCCACCAAAGGCAGATCGCCTGGAAAAGAAGGCCGAGAAGCTGAAAGTCAAAGCCGATAACCTGAGAGAACGGGCCGATCGACTGTCGCCGGCAACTGATCGACGCAATCAACCAGCTGACTTGTCGAATGAGCTTGCTTCTCCTGCAAAGGAGAAATTGGCGAAAGCAATGGCCGAAAGCCAAAGTTCATCAACCTCTGAAAAAAACGAATCTCGACCGAACCGACAAAAGAAGAACAAAAGCGGATTTTTCTCTGGTCTATTCACGATTTTCGAATCGTCCGGGCCTGAACAGCCCAACGAAGTGAAGGACAAAAAAGCTTCCGCCGGTGACAGCAATGTCGCCAAAACTATCAAACCCGGACCGGAAAGCGAACCGTTAGCGATGGTAGTAAGACAACCGCTGGCGGCCAACAGCGAGACGGCTGCCGTCCCAGCCAGACATCATCTGCCGATTCCGCTCAAACGGCAGCGACATGCGGCTCCTTCACCAGCTCAGTTCGCTTCGCTCAGCCAACTCAAACAATTCGCAAGTCCACCGCCGCCATCGTTGCAAAACCAGCCAGCATCAATAACCGTCCCGGTACCTGCCAAGCTTTCGACCGATGCCAATCCGAACCTCGCACCGTTGCCTGTGCCTCAAAACAATCTTTCAAGAACGTTGGTAATCGAAACACCGGTTCCAGCTCAATCCGGCAGCACCACAAATCGATCGGGCAGCTTTTCTCCGTTGCCGGCGGCCCTTAAAGCACTAGGCATCTCAGCCAATCAGACTCCTGCACCGAAAGCCGAAGCAAGAACACAATACACAACTGCTCCTGCGCCGATGGAGATCAGCCGCTATGATACCGGACTGCCAGCCTTGCAATCCACGCTGGCAGCTCCGCCGGTCAAACCGGACAAGCACTCGATTCCCGCTCCGATAAAGGTTCCAGCCAGCTTGTTGGATCCTACAGTGATGTCGTTTGCAGCCAGCAACGCAGCCCAGCAAAAAGCCACCGAACAGCAGGCCAGACAACATGCCAGCTCTTCGGCAGCGGCACCACCTTCAGCCGCACCGCCTAATACTCAGCCCCAGCAAGCACCAATCAAAACTCAGCTTGTCTATTCGCCCCCTGCCGCCCACCCATCTCCCGTCGCCATAACAACTCCAGCAGCGGCACCGGCTACCCCACCACAGCCAACACCACCTGCATCCAATACCGCGCAGACTGGTAGCAGCACTAGAAAGCCGTTTCAATCTCCGGTGCTGCCGAGCGGGCAGATGCGTTGGTTATCGCTGCCGCAAAATGATCAACAGCGGTCCGCCGCAACAGACCGCTCCAGCTCAGCACCGGCAGCCCGAACTGAGTCGCCGGACGAAGATGCTTGGACAAAGCGCTTGAGATACCTATCAGAGCACGGCACTACTTCTCTCAAGCCCGGGGAAGCATTCATGTTCTCCGAAGAGACCGGTGAAGCCGTTCTCTTCATGTCCAAAGGCGAAACGATCAGACGCAAGGTAGCCCAACCGCAAGATCCCGAGGAAGTAGTTCGCGCTCGCCGCCCGGACATCCTCGTTCCTCAGGAGCTGCAATACAACCTTTCACTGCTAGGCAAGCTGCTGCCGAAGCCATCAGGTGAACCGCAGGCTCAACAATCACAGGGAGCTGATCCGCTGTCCAACTTCAACATCAGCGATGTTCTCAGAAACTCAAATCGCTTCTGGGACTGGCTTAAACAGTCAGTACGCTTTTAACCGCGAGAGCGGTCAGGGGCCAACTCAGTCAGGCCTTTTGTGTCGACGCTGTCCTTGCAGCTTGACCAGATGCCAGCTGCGTGCCACTACGAACGTGTTCCATCAACCAGTCATTGAATTGGCCCGGTCTGTCGTCCATACAACTATGGCCGGCCCACTCAAATATCCGGAAGGTGGAATTCGGAAGCGTCCGATGAATCTTGCGCGAGTAGAAGTACGGCGCAACGATATCGAATCGTCCAACCGACAAATGGACAGGACAAC
>CAZSNX010000524.1:0-3653 GCA_964607945.1 uncultured Candidatus Obscuribacterales bacterium | reverse complement strand
AGACGGAACGCTCGCATACGCTCTTAGCCCAAACAAAATAGTAGCTTGGGAATTCAACCGTCGCCCGCAATCAGACTTCAGGTGGGTTCTGGGTCATGAATGGGCTCATCTTGCGGACTTTCATGGCAGCTGGAAGAGTATGTTCGATCTGGCGGCGAAGATTGAGGAACATGGCTACAGCGCCAATGATTATGCGAAGAAAAACACGAAAGAGAACTGGGCTGTCCACCTCGGTGAAGAGCTGATAAATAGCGACCCGGACCGGGCGTACTGTCTGGCTACGGCCGCTCCCTATCGCGCATTTATCTTGGCTCGCGCACTGAAAGAACAAATAGCTGCTAACGGTTCGAGATTTGCCAATCCAAACAATGCTGCCTTCTCGAAGAGAGCGGACTATGTGGAGATATTGGCTGAGCAAAGCATTAAGGAAAATTTGAGCGGGTTGATCAGTGCGAACAGATTTGAACGAGTGGCAGAGAGAGTTGACTTTGTTCGGTCGCTCGCTGAAAAGCGTGAAGATTTAGCCGAGAAATTGATCCGTCGCCAGCTCGCTGAAAGTTGGGTGCCTGTTGAGGAGAGAGCGGCGCAGGAACCACTTAGCAAGCTGCTTGGAAAAATGCATAGACAGCTTGAGATTGCTCATTTCAGAGAGACTGTGAAGAGTTCGATTCCTGCATTTGCAATCAAGGGCATTGAAGAGTTGGTGCAACGCAAGGCGCCAGCTGTCACCATACAGGACTCGCTTGAGCAGGTTGCCCTGCGCGGTGGACAATTCACGCAAAAGGCTCTGGAGCTTATGGAAAGTAAGAAGTTGGATGCCAGTCATCTTCCCACTGAGGCGATCAAATCTCTGGTGTTGTATGCAGATGACGACGTCACGGCAAGCCGAGGATTGTCCATTTTGTTCGCTCAACGAAAGGATGTTTTGGAGCAAGGCAGTCCGATTGAGCGAGAGCTGCTTTTCGAACGGGCCAGAGAGATTATTAGAACGAGCGCTCATGGTGAAAGAAAGCTTATGCACTGGATGTATGATAAGCATGCTAACTGGATGGCTTCTCCCAGCAAGGGAATGACTGATTTCTTGATTGAGCAATTAAATGCTGGAACCAGTTTGTCCGACTCCGCAATGTTGATAGTCAGTCATGTGAGGGATCCCGAAGTAAGGCTGGAAGCGCTCAAAGTGATTCGAAAGAGCATAGATGTTAGATTGAGGAAAGAAGACAGTTTCGGACTTTGGTTGTATGTATTGACTCGCGACCTGTCTCCGACAGCTCGACATGAAACGGTAGTCGAGGTTCTCAATCAACAAACTCCGGAACGTCGTCGAAAGCTGTTTTTTCAGACGTTGAGGCATGCAATTGATTCGGACCGTCCTTGGATAGCAGATGCATTTCGGACTTCCAAACGCAAAAATCCTGCTGCTTAGTGATGCCTGATTGTTAGGATTCTGCCTGCCTTTTTGTTGTGCCGCCAATCAAAATCCCGAGCTATACAGCTCGGGATTTTAAACTCCTAGGTGCCTGAATCGGCAATTACGGCTTAACCGGCAAAACGTGAATTGCTTTGATAACCAGCTCGACTTCGTCGCCTTCTTTCAATCCCATTTCTTTAACGGACTCAGTTGTTAACACTGATGCCATTTCGTGGGGTGCTTTGACACTGAGTTTTACCAATGACATGATCTCATCACTCTTGACCGAGTTGACTTTAGCAATGATCTTGTTTCTCGCACCGTAATTCATTTCTGCTCTCCTATTTTCTTCTGCAGCAATCGCGAAGAGGGATCATATCATGATGCGTACCTGGGGGCGCGGATCTTGCCCGCGCCCCCAGGCAGGATGTCTGCGCTGATAGTGTTTTGCGAGATTCTGCGCGGCTAATCGGAGTAGTTGCCACGAAGCATTGCCGACGCTGCAGCCAAGATGCGCAGCTTGCCTTCTGCAATCTCCTTTGAAGCGACCGGATTGTCGGCGAATGTCGCAAATCCGCAATCTGGTGTCAGCAACACCCGCTCGACACCCAGCAGTTCAATCGCTGCTCTTGCTTTTGCCAGAACTTCGTCAATCGTTTCAATGCGCGGATCTTTTGGATTGACAACGCCCACTCCCACTCTTACATTTCTTGGCAGCTGCTTCAGGATAGCGAGATCTCCTGCTCTTGGAGTGCAAAATTCAAGAAATAGAGTCCCCACCTGCAAACTTTCAAGCACCGGCATCAGCGGATGATAGCTGCCGCTCAGGGCGACTGATTCGTCAGGCGTCCAATTTCCGCGGCAGACGTGAACAGCCAGCCGAGATGCAGGCAGCCCAGTCGCGACGGCATTTATGAGCTCTGAAGCGAATTGTAGTTCTTCGTTGCTGTCGCCACGTTCACTTAGCGCACCGCACATGAAACTGCGTGTGTTCTTGCTTCCGGTAAAAACGACTTCGGTCAGCACCGGCTCGTCGAGCTGAACGAGGTCGGCTCCGGCTGCCAGAAGAAAGTGAATCTCTTCGCGCAGAACCCGCACAATGTCTTTCGCCAGACTCGAACGGGAATCATAGACCTTATTGGTAAGACAATCCAGCCACAGTGTTCGCGACAGTAGATAAGGTCCAGGCAGTGCCACTTTTACTGGTTTGTCAGTGAGACTCTTTAGAAAATTCAATTCATGGACTGCAATCGAATTGCTTCTGCCAAGCGGCCCAAACACCACCGGGTGCCTGACTTTATCGGCGGGGACGTCCATAGACTGAAGCTCTTTTCCCAGTTTTTGAGGATCGTCAACCAGCGGCAAAAGATCGGTAAGTGGTATGAGTTGGCAGTTGTCCAAAATGTTGCCGACAAAACTGGAGTAATTGTCGCGCCTCTGCTCGCCGTCCGTGACTATATCTACTCCCGCTTGCAGTTGTGCCTCTACACTTAAGCGCACCGCATCGTCCGCTGTGCTTTGAAAATCACTTTCAGAAAGCCGTTGCTCGAGTCTTTCGTGAAGTGCTTGCAGCAGCCAGCGGGGACGAGGCCAACTGCCGATGCCGGTAACCGCGAGAGTGGGAATGGCCAGAGCTTGAGCTGGTGCCGGAAGCGAGTCAGGAATGGAGATTGTTTTGACTAGTAATGCTGTTCGCTCTGTTTTGGACCCTTCAATTCCTTTGTAGCTTTTGGAATCGAATCTCCCTTTGCATATGAGAAAGCTGCGGCGCTTTCCGGTCTTGATCCAGGAAACTAACTCGTTGCTTGTGAGGCGGCACCAGGAGGGAAGATCGGCCTCGACTGAAGTTTCTGTCGAGATGATTTCGAGCAGCTGTCCGTTTTCCAGAGGGTCGAGATATTTTCGAATCAATAACAACAGGCCGTTACCGCAATCGAGATCACCGCCGTCGAAACTGGCGGTCGGGGCGAACTCGTGATGCTCTACCGGCTCGGCTGTCATGGGAATGCAAGTCCTCTAATTTGATGTACAGTCAGCTTGGTGAGCTCTTTTCCAATGCGATTGTGAACTGAATTTTAATACGTAACGCAGGGTGAGCCGCCGTCGGTGCTAAGAAACTCCACCAGCTTAGCGCCACCAACGATAGTGGCGCCTGCGATCAGTTTCGTCTCATCCAAATTGCGCTTCTTGAAACATGGCGAGCAAACAAATATCTTTCCGCCGGCTTTAGTGAAATTGTCCA
>CAZSNX010000523.1:0-3678 GCA_964607945.1 uncultured Candidatus Obscuribacterales bacterium | reverse complement strand
CCACCCCATACACTTACACCGACAGCGCCGGCACGGTACACAACGTGCCAGCAGGCGGGATGCGTTACGAGCAGATTCCCAATCCTGTTCCTCCGGATACTGGCGAGCGCCTCTACGACACAACAACCAATCCGGCGACTCTGGTCAAACGATCGCCCGATTTAACCGACGACGGTATCGTTCGGGTCAATAACCTGATCACCGGTGATACCGGCACCGGCGCGATGATCGATCATGCCAAGTGGGTTTATGGAGACAAGAACGGTGTCACCACCGTCAACAACGAGCAAGAATTCAACGAGCAGCTGGCCAAGGCACAAGCGGAAGGCAGAATGCCGATTATTATCCACGTTCACACCGGTAATGAACCGTTCTTGCATGACTCAGGAGGAGGTGCCGCCGGTGGGTCCGGTGGCGATCACGTCGTTACCGTAACCGGATACGAAGCCGGGCCGCCTCCGAAAGTCCATGTGGACAATCAGTGGGGCGAAAAGGTCGACTACGAAGGCAAAAACAGCATGTCTGTTCACGATCTGTACGGTGCCATGCGCGGACCTAATCATCCTGACACCATCGCCGATCTCAAGAAGGACGTGACCTGGGACCGAGAGCACGGAACAATCGATACTCGCAAGGAATTCGAATTGCTTCGCCTTCAGCACGACCTTAAGAGCGGCAATCCAAATCATATAAATGATGCCGACTTTGACCGGATGATGAAAGAGCAGATGACTGCCGCCGCCGACAGGTGGAAGCAGCAGAAGGCTGACGGCACGCTCAATGAGGCTGAGCAAAAAAATGGCATGGAGAAGCTCATGGACATGGTCCATGCCCAACCACCCGACCGGCAGCTCGGCTGGATCGAGCACATGCACAAGCAAGGCTTGCTGACAGATGCTCAGTACGACCGGGAGATCACCAAGTCAATCATCTCTTCGCGCGACCAATGGGCAGCTGAAGACGCTAATACTCCGTCAACCGGCAATCCGGCTGAAAGAAGAAGAGCCCGCGCGGCCTTGCAGGATATGTTGAATAAACTGCCAGAGGACCGACGCCAAGCCATTATGGACAATTCTCAATAATAAACACTGCCCGTGCACAACGAGGGACAAGGAGAAAGATATGAGCGATATGCCTGAGAAAACGCCAAAACAACCGGATGCCGGCGAAGAGAATACCAGCCCGGAAGTTTCTAAGTTTCTCGACGAGTGGATTAAGCCCAGGACGGTGGCCACTCGTCCATCTGACACCATCAGTATTGGTCAGGTTGAAGAAATGAAATTGCCGACCGGGTGGACCGAAGGTACCACCTCCAAGCCAGTGGGCGGCTCCAGCCTGTTTCGAGAATTTCACCCGGCTGACGATCCCGAAGCAAAACTCTGCTTCTTCTACCGCGGCAGGCGCGTAAGCGACCAATCCGCCAAAGACTTCGTGGCCGCATTGAAGAAGGGGGAGCCGCTAAATACAGGACCGCTTAGTGAGAAGGAATTGGATTCTATTCGCGAGGTACTCCGTGAGAAAGGTAATCCGCACCAGTTCGATATTACTTCTGCAAAACGGGAAAATTTAGCTGGCAAGCGTGTGCTTGTAGTGGAAGGGAAATATAAGAATATCGATTTGCAGAGCAAAGCGATATTCATCGACTCGGATGGAACAGGATCAGCCGTGCAGGAGATTTATTATCAAGCTCCGCAAGCGCAGTTCGCTCATCATCTTCAGAAGGCAACGGATTCGATGAGCTCTATCCGCTGGAAGTAAGGTCGAAAATAATCCTCGGCGATTTAGTCTAGGCGACTTGACACTGCCGTGATATAGCTGCGACCATTTTCGGCATGAAAATGGTCGCTTTGCGGCTACCATTACTACTTGCTCGAAAAATTGCAATCGCTCACAGGTAGCGCTTTCATGACGCAGCCCAGGAAATCAGACGAACATACTGCGGTTGACCAAAAGTTGACTAAGGGTTGCCGCCGGGTACTCGAAGTACTACAGAGAAGCGACAATCTGACAAGCGCTCAAGACATTTTTGGCATTTTGCGGCAAGAAGAGCCCACCGCACCGGGCTTGACTACCGTCTACCGGTCGCTGGAATCGCTGGTCAGTTTAGGTTTAGTGCAAGCAGTCGATATTGGGGATGGTGAGAAACGTTATGAAGTAGTTGCGCCTGGCGAGCACCATCATCACTTAATCTGCCAAGCTTGCGATGCGAGCATCCATTTGGACCAATGCGTCCTTGAAGATCTCGAGCGCTCGATTAAGACCAAGTATGGTTTCGTTGTAAGTTCGCACGTTTTGGAAGTATTTGGGACGTGCCGCAATTGTGTTAAGTCGAGCACGAGCAAGTAGCAATGGCATTTTTGCGCGCTCCAGTCGTGAGAACCGTATTGCGCGCAGTTTAAACAACACTTACAGTTTGATTACGAACCGGGCTCCAGTCTTCAAGCAATGGAACAATTCCGGTGCTGGCTGGCGTCACTGCTTGCCTGTGGAGGAAAGTAAATCTGTATGTGGCTTGTTGCTTGGTACGTATTCTGCGGGATTTTGATCGCCAGCCTTTTGGGCATCTGGCGCTGGCTCAACCAGCCCCGGTTTCGCGATGAAATGGGGGACATCACCACTGAAGTTGGATACGAAGAAGACTCGATGGGCAATGTCATTCATCAAGAATTAGGCTCAGGAGTCAATCCGGAGGCGATCGATGCTCATATTGCCGTGGGCAGCCGCGAAGGCTCCGGGCTGCTCGGCTGATACACTTATCTTCACGCGACATTCTTTATGACCGGAGGGATGCTTTGTGCGTGATGTATCTAAGAAGATCAAGACTTTGAGAACAGCTGTCGCTCAGGCTACGCTCAAGGCAAGCCCAGCTACGATTGCACTTATCCACAATGGCGGCATTCCCAAGGGCGACCCACTACCGGTAGCTAAAGTTGCTGCAATTCAGGCAGCTAAGAACACCAGTCAGATCATTCCATACTGCCACCCACTACCGATTGAGTACGTCGGTGTCGATTTTCACTTGGGGGCTGATGCAATCGTCACCACCGTTACGGTCAAAGCCATCTATAAAACCGGTGTGGAAATGGAGGCGCTCGCTGCAGCATCAGTCGCTGCTCTTACTCTTTACGACATGATGAAGATGTTGGATGACGAGATGGAGATTTCCGGGGTCAAGTTGCTCGACAAGAAAGGTGGAAAGTCTGATTACAAGCAAGAATACGATCAGCCGCTCAGGGCGGCAGTGTTGGTCATGTCGGATTCGATCTCGGCAGGCAAGAAGGACGACTTATCAGGGAAGGTTATTGTCGAGAGGCTGAAGGCGGAAGGTGTAATCGTAGTCGACTATAAAGTAGTCGCAGACGATCTCGATAAGATCGTAAAAACATTGCTTGCCTATGCTGATGTTCAAAAGGTGGATCTAGTTATGACCACAGGCGGAACCGGCTTGAGCCCTCGAGATTGCACACCAGAGGCAATGAAAGGTTTGATCGAACGAGAAGTGCCGGGCATCGCCGAAGCGGCGCGTGCTTATGGACAGGAGCGTACACCATACTCGATGCTTTCACGGGGAGTTTCAGGAGTAAGGGGCAACACTTTGATAGTAAATCTGCCTGGCTCTAAAGGTGGCGTGGCGGATTCGCTGGATGCGCTGTTGCCGGCAATCTTACATTCCTTCCA
>CAZSNX010000522.1:0-3702 GCA_964607945.1 uncultured Candidatus Obscuribacterales bacterium | reverse complement strand
CTCAAACAGGCAAGGTAGTGTCAGTATCTATTCCAGTGGACCGTGATACCGGTCGCAAAAGAGGCTTTGCCTTTGTTGAGATGGAAAACCAGTCCGAAGCCGAGCAAGCTGTAAAAGAGCTGAACGGCACGAACGTGGAAGGACGTCAGATCGTCGTTAATCCGTCTCGCCCTCGCGAACAAGGTGGCGCGCCGAGAAAGCGCAACTCCTGGTAGATTCACCACTACCAAGCAGTTCAATAACTGAATAAAAGCCAGGGGCTCTCAGGAAGCCTCTCCGTTGCAAATCGCATTGATTCTGGTTTGCAGGCGAGTTGCCTCTGCTCTTTGTCCCTGGCTGTTATAGATTTTGACGAGCTTTTTGAGCTCGGGCACCAGATATTGACTGTTGTCGCCGTATGTCGATTCCTCGAGCATCAACGCTCGACGATAGAGAATCTCAGAGTCATAGAAACGTCCTTGGGCATTGTAAGCGTCCGCTAAATTGCTCATGGCATGTGCTGTGTTGAGCATCATCGGATCGGAACCGCCGTCGAAGCCGCCTTCATCTCCCAGCCAGTAAGCCAGCACGCTGGTGTAATATCTTTCGGCGTATTGATACTCGCCGACGGATAGATAGAGCTGTCCAAGCGATGAGTAAATGCGGGCAGCGAGTCCCGAAGAGGGCATTCCCATCGAGGGCTGATTGATCAAACGATAATCGGCCGACACTGTCCCGAGATCTTGGTTTTGCTGAGTCGGTGTGTCGTGCAATGCAGCTAAAGCCGCGTTGTACCAGTATTGGGCGTCATTAAAGTTTTTGGTTCGTCGGTATCCTTCGCCCAACTGATAGAGAGTTAGCGCCGTATTTGTCGAGTTTGGATTGGCTGCCTGATCTTCAATCGCCTGCTGTCTTAGCATGGTGAGATCGGCTTGTCCTTCTTCGGTAGAAGATGAGGGACCCTCTCTTGGCTGATCCGAGTCGAGCGGTCCCATCTCGTCGGTCGGCGAGTCGTCGTCCGTTTTGGCAAGCGCCGGTCCGCTCATGGTCAGCAAACAGATGACCATAAGCGCAATGCAAGCGTTCAGTTTCCTTGTCATCTCAACCTCTTGCACTACTGGCAGAAATTGAACTTTGCAGGTGGGAGTTTCCCTCTGTAGTACTTTACCCGGGTAAGGCAACTCTAACCGATATGTAACATCGACTTGCCGTAGCCCGGCTTTATCTGGTGTTCTGACTTCTGACTGCGGCGATCTGAGTTTCGTGCAGAAGGTTATCGGACAATAACTCGAGAAATCGCACGGCGCCTAAGCCATTGACGTGAACCGAGTCGGCGAATTGCGAGTGGTCGAAGGTGCCTGCTTTATTGAAGTCGACCAGCCGAGCGTCGTATTTTTGGGCGAGTTTGGCGACATCGGCGCTGTAGCGACGATAGATGCCTGCAGGCAGGATCTCCATGTTTTCGTTGGTAATCGGCATATTAACGAGCACCACACCGATGCCGGCATCCCGGCAGTACTTGAGGAAGCGCTCGAAGTAAGCAATTTGAGTCTTGTACACCTTCGGTTTGAACAAGCTGTACCGTTGCCTATACTCCGGCAGGTTGTCTCTAAACTTGAATCGGCTAGGGTCGTGGGGACTGGCTAGCCATTGGTTTGGTCCGGCATCTTCCGGCTGATTGAACTTAGCGATCAACTTCAATTCAACCGGTGCTTTTACCGTGTCGAAGTCGGCAATATTCAGGCATTGAGAAAGCAGGCAGCGTGTCCACCGCTGTCCGATTTCGACGAAATCGAGGCGCTTGTCGTAGAGAAAACAAGCGCTTTCGGCGGCAGAGTTTGTTTTGTTCCAGAAGGAGTTGTGTCCGGCGGTGGCGGTTAGGCTGCGATTTCCTGCCTTGGTCATGAATCGATAAGTCTCGGTAGTGGCCGGATCGAGAAACATACTGTCGATGAAATCGCGAGGCGCGATACCGTAAACGATTACTCTGGGATGCTCGGTACTGTTGAACAAAGTTGAGACGATCGCAAATGCATCGGAGGCCATCTGCCCTCCGATTGCCATGGAGAATGTCGTCAGATCTCCGACGGATTTTTGTTTGAGCAGATGTTCGAGGTAATAAGAACGATGGTGATAGACAGCGTCTTGTGATTGTTTGAGATAAGTGGCGTCACCGTCATGCACCACCGATAGCATCAAGGACGAGCCCAGCAGTAAGATGTCCGGGATGTGCTGCTGCTTTTGCATGTCCTGAACGGCCCACCATGCCCAGCTTCGATTCGGAGAGCTGAAGCGGTCGTGGTGCCAGTAGCAATAGGTCGACCTTACGGCGAAATCCAACAAGAGAAATGACAAAATCGCCAGGGCTATATAGCTCCGGCGCATGACACCAAACAGTTGTCGTAGCGCTTGCGGCATCACAGTAGGTAGTTACGGTTATCAACAGGTCACGCCAATAATAGCGCCCGGATGTTGCAAAAGTCTAGAATTCGACTTTAGCTGGGTTTCATCAGGAAATCTAAAATGCTTCACAGAATTGCGTTGCATTTGGAAATTGCCCTCGATTGAGCGCTTACGCCATTGAATTTTTGACGGTAGTGGTCGATCATTACTCTTTACTATGAAATTGCCCTGGCAACCATTATTTACCGTCGAACGCACCGGCAAACCCGAAGTGACAATATCGGGGATTATTTCGGTGGTGGACGGATCGGGCCGCTCGCTGTTAGCAGTTGGCGATGTCGATTATGAGGTCTGGAGCCGTTCTTGTTTGAAACCATGGCAGTTGCTCGGTCATTATCAGGACCTGAAAGACTCTTATAGCGAGCTTCAAGCTTCCCATCTGGCGATGATGCAGTCTTCTCATAATGGCGAGGAGTTTCATCTGGAGCGCTTGAAGGAAATTATGGCGATCGGCCAGGTAGACCCTTCGATGCTTAAGTGTCCAGCCGGACATTCCGGACATCCGTTTACCAGAATGGATCAAATTAGAGCCGGCCAAGAGCCGAGCGCTCTTTACAATGGCTGCAGCGGCAAACATTTCGGGCTCTTGATGTCCATGAAGCTGAAGGGTCTGGATCTCGATGATTACACTAATCCATCAGGCGAACAGTTTATAAAAATGCGCCAACTGCTCTCTTGGCTTTTGGACAGACCATCGGATCAGTTTGCCACCACCATCGATGGTTGCAGATTGCCTAATTATGCGCTGAGAGTCAAGGAGCTTGCGGCGCTCTATTGTGGGCTTCTGCAAGGTGTTTCACCAGCCGATCTTCAAGCTGCCCCAAAGAACTTGAAAGATCCGCTCAAAAATCTCAACGAGGTCGGGATGTTGATGAGGCAATATCCCGAGCTGATTGGCGGAAGCGATCGCCTGGATACCAAGTTGATGACAGGAGCACTTACCAAGGGAAAATCGATTGCAGTCGTTGCCAAGGAAGGCGCCGAAGGGCTTCTCTCGGTGGGAATCGGCTCTTGCTCGGAGTATCCCAAAGGCTTGGGAATTGTAATTAAGTTGGGTTCTGGTTTCGATACCCCACGCTTTGAAACAATCATCAAGTACTTGCTCGAGCGACTGGGGTTGCGCACGCCTGAAAACTTTGCCGATCTTGCTTTCAGCCATATCAAAACTAAGTACCACTTCGAAGTGCTTCAGCGGCTGACTGTTTGAGGTCGAAATGCCGGGACCGTTCAAGATAATCGATATCTCGCAACCGGTGACAT
>CAZSNX010000521.1:0-3704 GCA_964607945.1 uncultured Candidatus Obscuribacterales bacterium | reverse complement strand
GAAAAAGGTAATCGGCAAAATCAAGTTGCAAATCCCGGCAGGCAAAGCAAATCCGGCGCCTCCGATTGGACCGGCGCTCGGTCAGCATGGCGTCAATATCATGCAGTTCTGCAAGGAGTACAACGCCAAGACACAGGACCAGGCAGGCATGATTGTGCCGGTCGAAATCACCGTGTTTGAGGATAGATCGTTTGACCTCGTGTTGAAGACCCCGCCGGCCGCAGTCCTTTTATTAAAAGCAGCGGGCGTCGAAAAAGGATCTCCGTCACCCAATAAGACCAAAGTCGCGTCGGTCAGCAAGGCCAAAGTGACTGAAATAGCAAAGTTGAAGATGCCCGATCTCAACGCAACGACGATCGAAGCAGCCGAACGAATGATTATCGGAACGGCTCGCAATATGGGTATCACAGTTAAGGACTAACCCTGCCGGAGCGGCAAGCGGACTGGGCGGACAATCGCGCCGCCGCTACAAAGACAAGTTGTAAGGAAATTCGGACCATGCCCAAAGCCAATAAGCGTCAACAACAATTGCAGCAACTCGGCAAGCAATTCAGCACTCCGCTGCCTGCGGAAGAAGCGGTGAAGATCTTGAAAGATGCGCCGAAGACGAAATTCGATCAAACGGTCGAAGTGCACTTCCGGCTGGGCATCAATCCTAAATTGTCCGATCAGCAGATCAGATCGACAGTATCTTTGCCGGGTGGAACCGGTAAAGATGTACGGGTGGCGGTCGTCGCCAAGGCCGACAAGGGGCGAGAAGCGGAAGAAGCCGGTGCTGACTTCGTTGGAGCCGAAGAGTTGGTAGCAAAAATCAGCGAAGGTTTCCTTGATTTCGACAAGCTCGTGGCTACTCCTGACTGTATGGCGATGTTGTCTAAGCTAGGTAAATTGCTTGGACCGCGCGGCTTGATGCCCAACCCGAAAGACGGCACCGTCACGCTTGAAGTCGGCAAGGCAGTCAAAGAGTTGAAAGCAGGCAAGGTTTCCTTCCGTGCCGAAAAGGATGGCGGTCTGGTGCAAATGGCGATTGGCAAGCTGTCGTTTGCCGATGATCGTTTGCTCAAGAATTTGGCTGCCGTGTTCGAGACCATTCAGAAGGTCAAGCCGGCAACCGTTAAAGGCACTTATATCAAGTCTGTTTATATCAGCTCGACCATGGGTCCGGGCGTCAAACTGGACGTCAATCGTATGCAAGAACTGCATAAGTATCTGGTCGCCTAAAGCTCGATTTATTGTTGTGGTGTGGCAGTCGGCGGCTCGATGAAAGTCACCGGATATTCTTGGCTGGCGTGAAATTCTTGGACTGCTGGCAGCAATCCGGGGATCGGTACCGGCAGATTGACGGTCACTTTCGTTTCGACCCTGACATTACCCTGATAACTGCCGCCGTAATTAGTCGGTGGTGCCTCAACGTCGACTGGTGTTACTGACACCAGCGACGGTCCCCGAATATAGCCGGAGCGCTGGCTGGCCCGATTGAGCACCAGCTCGGCCCGGCTGGTCGCTTCAGCCTGGGTCGGTCGTCCGTTGGCGGCGACTCTTGCCGCATCGCGGCAGGCATTGTCATTGATCTGGTTGGCGACAATGATGATTGTGAGATCGAGCGCCGTCAGTAGCAGCGGCAACAGGATCATTAGCCCAGCCATCAGCTCGATCGTCGATTGAGCCCTGGCAGTTCTTGCATTCACCACCAAGAAAGTTAACCTCCCGCGCCTGCACTGGCTTGCGAGCAGGCTCTTTACTTTCTGCCCGCTGCTGCGCTTGCCTTATCGGATTGAGTTGCAATTTGACCGCCGGCTTATAGTTTTGTCTTAGAGTTGAACTATGATGTTGCAAGCAGCATTTCCAGGCGAGAATAAATAGAGATGGTAGCCAGGCATTCGTACAATTGCTTGCGCGTTGGAAAGTCGGCAGGAGTGAGGATCATTGGTCAAGTATAAGGACTACTACGACACCTTGGGCGTGGCCAGGTCCGCCACTGAAAAGGAGATCAAAACAGCGTACAGAAAGCTGGCTCGGCAGTTCCACCCGGATGCCAATCCAGGCAACAAAGATGCTGAAGAGAAGTTCAAAGAGATTACCGAGGCCTATGAAGTTCTAAAAGATGCTGATAAGCGCAAGAAGTACGACTTGCTCGGGTCAAACTGGAAAGCAGGGTCGGACTTTCATCCGCCTCCGGATATGGGTGGCTTTTCCTTTGATTTCGGTGGATTGGGTGATATGGGTCGCGGATCGGCCTTTTCGGATTTCTTTGAAGTCTTGTTCGGCGCGCCTTTTGGCGGTGGTCCGATGGGCGCAGGCCGCGGAGCGAGAACTGGTGCTCCCGCGCGCGGGCAAGATCAAGAGGCGGAAGTCGAGCTCTCAATCGAAGAGATCGCTCGGGGAACGACCAGAACCTTGCAGATATCAGCTCCTGGGCTGAAACAAAAGACATTGGAGGTCAAAATTCCAGCCGGAGTGCGCGGCGGATCCAAAGTGCGAGTGCCGGGTGAGGGCGGACTGTCGATGAGCGGCGGCACTCGCGGTGATTTATATCTGAAGGTGAAGGTAAAGTCTCATCCGTATTATCAGGTCGAAGGTGACAATCTCATTACTGAAGTGCGTGTAAGTCCACCACAAGCGGTTCTAGGTGGCGAGGTCACAGTACAGACTCTAGATGGACCGGTCAAAATAGTGATTCCGGCTGGCAGTCAGCCTGACAGGCTTTTGCGCCTGCGCGGGCGTGGTTTGCCGAGAGTCAAGAAAGAAGAGCGCGGTGATCATTTGGTGCGTGTGAAGTTGGTGATTCCCAAAGAGGTTAATTCCGAGCAGAAGCAGCTTTACGAGCAATTAGCCAAACTGGAGCGGGATGCCGAAGGCGCCAGTGTCTAAGACAGGCCTTTAGCTGTCAGTCTTCTTGCTGCTCTTGTCTGGCCTTGTTGGCTGCCTTCTCATGGCTGATCGACAGGATAAACTCGGTGACCGCCGCATTGTTGTCACCCAGCTTTTGGAGCACAAGCGCAAGATTTCGATGAATGTCGGGATTGGTCGACGCCTTTCTCTTTGCTTCAACCAACAGTGTCTTGGCTTCAGCAATTTGCCCCTTGTAAATCATGATGCGTGCTAATCTCAGTTTGGTCAAAGGAGCATCCGGGTCGGATTCCAATTCGCGACGATATTGAAATTCGGCTCTGTCGACCGAGCCCCAGTTCTGCGCTGCCTGCTTGATATCGGCCGGTAAGCCGATAAAGTTGACTTCATCGGCATCGCCTCTGACATACTCTTCAAGTCCCTTGCGAACCTGGCCCGAGCGGGCCAAGGCCAGAGCTCGTTGTTTGCGGACAGTGCCGTTGTTGGGATCCGACTCCAGTGCCAACTTCAATTCTTCGGCGGAGCGATTGGGCTTATCCATTGCCAGGTAGATATTGGCAAGTTCCAAATGAGGTTTGGACCAATGCGGATAGCCCTGGACAATCAAGTTGAACTGTTGAATCGCCTCGTTGTAACGCTTGTCTGCCGCCAGCATCTCAGCCAGATTCATTCTTATGTATCGGCTGTGCGGAGCCAAAGCGACACCCTTTTTCAACAAGCGGAAGCCTTCTTCTTTGTCGCCCAGCTTGCAAAGGACGTTGCCGGCGCAGACATTGGCCAAAACGTCATAGGGTCTGGCTGAAGCCATCTCGAGCGCTTTCTTGACGGCCAGATCGGCTTTGCCTTGAGCCATT
>CAZSNX010000520.1:0-3706 GCA_964607945.1 uncultured Candidatus Obscuribacterales bacterium | reverse complement strand
GCGAGTTAAACCGCGCGCTGGCCGGTTATCGGGTTGCTTTGCAGGTAGACCGCAAAGATGCAACCGCTCACAATTCATTGGCTTGGACGCTTTACCGGATGGGTAAGCTCGACGAGGGTCTGTCCGAAGTTCGGGAAGCGCTCAGATTAAAGCCCAATGATCCCGAGTTCGTAAATACCCTTGCTTCAATTTTGTTCGACAAAGGAGACGTATCGGGGGCTGCCGGCAACTTCCAAAAGGCAATCTCGCTGGTGAAGACTCCTAATCCAGCCGACTTGTATGGGCTGGCTGCGGTCGCTGTCACCAGGGGTGATACCACAGCTGCCGCCAAGTATTTCCACGAAGCGCTCAAGTTGGATCCAAAATACGATGATGCAGCCTACCTGCGAGATCGGATCGGGCTGTCAATCAAAACGCTGTCTAATCACGACCGTTTGGTGTCGCTCATAACGAAGCCTTAGGATGCCTTCGGTTCGACGGCAAGCGCCGCCTTACAGGTAAAGCTGTGTTTTTACGATTGGGAAATTGTATGTGCGAGTGAAGGTCAATTTGCCCGACTTGCTGAACTGCGCCCCGAAGAACAGGATGGGAGCCGGTATGCGCACCTGAGAGGTGGTGGTTACTTTGACGTAGGGGCTGGTGTTTGCAGGCGGATTTCCAGCATAGTCTTGGTATTCGAAGCTGCTGGTGTCAACGGTCGGAATCGTTACGTAATAGCCGTCGGTGCTGTGGGCTTTAATAGCAGCCTGAGCCAATTTGAGCGCTGCCGTGGCGTTGCTTGCTTGTGCCGCCGCACGCGCTGCATCTCGGCAAGCTGCGTCATTGAGTGATGTCGCCAGTGAAACTATGCCGATATTGGCGCAAAGCACCGACACTACAACGATCAAGAAGGTGATCATGGAAAGCTCGATAATCAAGTGACCTCGATTACTCCGGCTGTTTTGCCTTCGGTTGCTTGTCTTCATCCGGCTCCTCCTACTTAACTAGCTGTACTAGCTGTCGCGCGATATTCTCGAAGGTGAATCGCAGATCCTCTACCTTCGTCACCAGGAAAAACTTGCCACCATTGCCGGCGATTGCCGCGATGCCGCCTGTATCCTTGTTTGAATTGGTATCATTGAGAATCGCCGTTTCACCGGGAATAATCGCTGCATTTTGGGCAAGACCAATTGTATAGATTGGAATGCCCTCCGTTTTCGCTTTGGAGGCGGCCCGGCGTGCATTGGTCCAAGGGTCTGAATCGAGCGGATTTCCGGCGGTCGGTTGTCCGTCGGTGAAGACCACGATCGCCTTTTTCGCCCCGGCCCGGCTGTTGTTCTTTAACTGCGCGACAGCAGTGTTGACGGCATCGCCAATATTGGTGCTGCTGATAGCCACAGTTTTTGGCAGCGCTGCCGTGCAGGTGCTGTAATTGGTCTGGCCGTCGGCGCTATTGAGTGCAATCATCGGCGTCGGAAAGCTACCGTTTCCACCGGCGCTGTAAGTGGAGTCTACGTTGTTGGTGGTGTAAGTGTTGGTCGCTGAGGTTCCGGCATTGGTCGTGAAGGTGACTATCGAGAAATGCGCATCGGTATTTGTGTTCATGATAGTCAAAAAGTCTTGTCCGGCTAGCTGGGCATCGCCCAAGGGGTGTATGTTGGCAGCTGCCAGTTTGAGGTAGGCTGCCTTATAGCCGGCTTTGGGTGTAATTGTATTGGGAACGCCGGTGTTGGCTTTACTGTTGGTAAAAACCGTGTTGTCTTCAAGGTTGCCGCGGGCTGCTTCCACTACTGTCGCCAAATCAGGGAAGGCGAATCCATCGGCGGTTGTTACTCCGGCAAAGGTGCTCTTGCCGTCCAAATTTACAACCAAGTCCGTATAGCATTGAGCGCTGCCGGTGCCGGATGTTCCAGGCGGGTAGTTGCCTGGCGGCGAACCGGCATTGGTAGCTCCCCGCAGCCCGGAAGTCGACACAGACCGCTCACTGAAAGCCAACGGATAGGTGCTCTGCCCGTTATTAGAAGAGCTGAGCTGCTGAGGGGGCAAAGCATTAACCGAAGAGCCTGTGGCGGGCGGTCCGAGAATATCGTAAATCGTTCCTTGAGCAAGCGCACCGGCCGGCGAACCGGCTGAGGTTGAGGCGACGGTGTAAATAATTTTGCCGTTGGCAGCATCCCACCTGCGTTTTACGAATGAGACGTTGGTCTGATCGTCGATCGAAGCAGATACATCGAAACAGAGAACCACATCCAGGTTCGGCACACCGCCCCAGGAGGTCGTTCTGACAGCAGTCGAATTGATGCCCAGGAATTTGCCGAAAGCCGGCACCAATCCAAATGTGCCATCAACTTTGATGATTTTGCCGCGCGAATCGCCTAGTGGCACTACTGCATTGTTATTGTGCGGATCGAGGAATTCGAAGTAAAGCAGCGCTTCATTGGCATTGGGGGAATCGGTAGTGCTGGCAGCCTGTGTGGCTGCTGAAAGTGAAGTGCCGATCACTAGATTGTTACGGAAGGTGGTTAAAGCTGTATTGATAGCAGTTGTATGTGCCAGAGTCGGATTTAAGTTGTCCGAACTCGCAAGCGTTGCAGCGGCCGCTAAGCTGGCGGCATCACAGGCGGCGCGCAGCTGCTCTCTAGCCAGCTCGATTCTGTGAATCTCGAATCCGAAGAGTCCGAGCGCCAGCACCATAAAGACGGCTAGGATAAGACCGAGCACTACCATTGCCTGCCCGGACTGGCGGCGAGTCGATTTCGGTTGGTTGATTTGGGGCTGCTGCAACATCGGTTTGAGATTCTCCTTGGCAGATCGCTACTGTGTAAGTCCTTGCGGGTATTCGCAGAACTCTTGAGCCGCGCATGACATGGTGATCGGAGCCGACAAACCAGGCACGCTTCCAAAATGATCGCCTTGATAGTAGAGCAGTGGATCGACTGTTCCGGTCACTACTACCTCGGTGCTGTACGTGTTAGAGTTTGTGTCGGGCGTTGTCTTAAGCGGATCTGTCGAGCGAGTGGTCGCGGAAGAATCGACATTGGTAACCACGATTTTCGTTACTACCGTGCTCACCTTGACTCCGGTAAAGTGACTGACGACATCCGTCACTTTTTGAGTCGCTGCCTCTGTCGCTGATGGCGTGCTGCCATTCAAGGCGGTCTTGAAGGTCTTGCAGCGGGAAGCCGCATGAGCTGCATCATGAGCCGCTGCGAGTATAAATGTTGAACGTAAACTGATGATTGCCAGATTGATCATCGGCAAGGTGATTAGTATGAACAAAAACCACATCGTCAGTGGGAGTTCAGCCATAATCATGCCAGATCTCGGGCGCTTTCTCTTCATTACTTACTCGCTTATGTTAGTCGGCGGAGTCCTTTCGGCATCCTCTTGCAGGGTTTTCAGAATTCGCTCGTAGACTGCGCGATTGTTGGGGGCGTTGGTCTTACTGATCTCTTGTTGGCAGATGGTGCCTGCTCTGTAGTTGTCACCGAGGGCGACATAGGTGTGCACCATGCCGGTACGGGCTATATCTAATTTGTCGTCCTTCTCCAGCGCTGCGTTATAACATTGCAGCGCCCAATCGTAATTGCCGGCATAAAAATATGCGTCCCCCAAAGAGGAGAGATCGTGTGCAGAGCCCGGAGCCATTTTGAGGACGATGTCGAATTGCACGGCCGCTTGCACCGCCAGACCGGTGAGTTGGGTCTGATTGTGGTCGACTATTTGC
>CAZSNX010000519.1:0-3707 GCA_964607945.1 uncultured Candidatus Obscuribacterales bacterium | reverse complement strand
TTCTTCCACTTCAGCCAAACCGCAAGTAGTTATCTCCGAGACCGAAAGTGGAGAGCTTCTGATTCGATTGAAGGCGTTTATCGCCGACGGTGAGGCGCTGCCGGATGCAGTATTCTTCCTCGGTCAGTCATGCTGGGTGCTCTCGCACAACGTCTACTACGGTATCGATCTGAGCGCGTTGCACAGGCTGTTTCCGTTTTTCGACTCGCACGGCGAAATGACCGTGAAGCTGGAGCTTGTTCCGAAATTCCTGGCTGTCGATCTGCCGATCTTGAAAAAACGCTTGCCGGTCGAACTCGATGAAAGCACGGCACCATTTCCGGTGGCGGTAACTGAGCCACCGCGCGTGGTGATTAGGTTGGCGGAGAAGAAAGAGGGGCTGGAATTGGCCCTCGGGTTTGCATACGGCGACCTCGTTTTGCCTTCGCGTGATGAAACAAGCGCCGTTGAGTCGGAGCTTTACACTCGCACGATTTCTGATTCGGGACAGAGCGTCTGGGTCAAACGGCTCTGGGACATGGAAAGTCAAGTCAGACGCTTTCTGTCCAATTTGCAACCGACAAGAACAATCGCCGATCGGTTTTTCTTCATGGAAGAACCGGCTTTGGACGTAGTTTTCTATCTTTCGTCGGAGCAGTGCAGCGATTGGGATGTGAGTGGTCGTGAGGAGATTAAGAGCTATCGAGTGCGGCAAGAGGCGCTGCGTCTGCAAGCAAGCCTCTCACTGAAGAAGAACGCTTACAAGTTCGATTTCAAGTTGACCGCGCACTCCAACGGTGATGAAGTGCCGTTCGACCAGATCGTCGATATCGTTTTCCGAAATCGCAATTACCTCAAACTTGCCGGCAATGATTTCTGCCGTCTGCCGGTGCAAACTCTTCTCAGCCTGCTTAAGGCGGTCGGACAGACGAAGGAGTTGCCGGGTAAGGAGCGGGGACGACCGCTCTATCAAGCTCTTTCCGTAGCCGCTGCGCTGGAGGCACATGGTATCGAGATTAATGCCGATGCTGGCTTTCAGGAATTCCTCACAAAGCTGCGAAACTTCAAGGAATTAACGCCGATTCCCATCTCCGAGCACTTCAGAGGAACATTGCGCGAGTATCAGAAAGAGGGCTACAACTGGCTTTCCTTTATGCGTGAGTACGGTCTCGGTGGCATCCTGGCCGATGACATGGGTCTGGGCAAAACAATTCAAGCGCTGGCCCTGCTTCTCTCGCATCATAAGGATGGGCAGCAGCGCTTACCTTCACTGGTGGTTGCCCCGACATCAGTTGTCTACAACTGGATGACGGAAGCTCAGCGATTTACTCCCACGCTTTCGACCGAGCTCTTTCTGGGCAGAGACAGGGGCGAGCTTCTCTCGCAACTGGGACGGGACGGCGGTCGTAAACCGGACGTGATTTTCACCACCTACGGTATCATTCGACGCGATTATGAAACACTGAAGAGCATTCCTTTCGAGTATGTAATTCTTGACGAGGCTCAAAACATCAAGAATCCGGAGTCGGTGGGCGCCAAAGCTTGCAAGCAGTTGAACGCTCTGCACCGGCTTACTCTGACCGGTACGCCGGTGGAGAACAGACTGAAAGAGCTCTGGTCGATCTTCGACTTCTTGATGCCGGATTTCTTGGGAGCCTACAGAGACTTTAACGATACCTTCGAGCGGCAAATTGAGGCCGGTGTCGAAGGTGTCGGCCAGAAGCTTCGGAAAATCGTCCACCCGTTCATTTTGAGAAGAATGAAGAGTCAGGTGGAGCGTGAACTTCCCGATCGCACGGACATCATCAATCTTTGCGAACTTGATGACGAGCAACGTTCGCTTTATTTGGATGTCCTTGACGAGTGCCGGCAAAAGGTGTTCGGAGAGATTGCATCTCGCGGCATCGCTCGTTCGCAGATATCGGTGTTGGCGGCGCTGCTGCGTCTGCGTCAAGTTTGTTGCGATCCGCGCCTGCTTAAGAGCAAGAAGGACGGCAAGTTGCCACCGTCAGCAAAGCTTTATGCGCTGCTCGAGATGATAGACGAGCTCGTGGAAGAAGGGCATAAAGTGCTGATCTTCAGTCAATTTGTTGAAATGCTTACTTTGATTAGAGACGAGCTCGATCGCACCACTTATTCTTACGAGTATCTCGATGGGCAGACTCCGGCAAAGGAGAGGCTGGAAAAGGTCAATCGATTCAACGCCGACGCCAATATTCCGATCTTTTTGATTAGTTTGAAAGCCGGCGGAACAGGGTTGAATCTCACCGGTGCGGATTACGTCATCCACTACGACCCGTGGTGGAATCCGGCTGTGGAAAATCAGGCCACCGATAGAGCGCACCGCATCGGGCAGACACGACATGTGTTCAATTACAAGCTCATCACCAAGGGTACAGTCGAAGAGAAGATTCTGGCGCTACAGAAAAAGAAAAAGGAACTCGCCGAGCTCGTAATCGGCGGGGATGAAGGCGTGGCTAAGGAGCTGACGCAAGAAGATCTGGAGTTCCTGTTCTCCTTCTAACTGAACGATTAGAGTTACTCCAGCCGTGGAAACAAGGGTAATAGGCCTGGTGGTGTTTTCGCGGGTGAAAATAAGATGCTCATGGAGCTGGACGAGAATCGAATCATTGGGGAGTTGCTGATAACGCGCGGATTGGTTTCGCGCGAACAAGTCACTTCGGCGCTGTTCATTCAAGTCGAGAAGCCGCATCTGCGCATTGGAGAGATCTTGATGTCGATGGGACTCTTAACCATCGAGCAGTTGGACAAGGCACTGCGGGAGCATCTTTCGCAGCAGTTCATCGGATCGTTGCTGCTGAGCAACGGATTCATCAGCCAAGAGCAGCTGTCGCAGGCAATGGCACTTCAAGACGAGACTGGGCGGCGCTTGGGCGAGATTCTAGTCGAGCTGAAGCATATTACCGAATATCAGCTGAAGACTTTGCTGGATAAGCAGAAGCAGCTGCGGCGTCCGATGATGTCCGAGGCGCTTGGGCTGAAGTCGGCGAAGAAGAAGACCAAGATCGTAGCGACTCTTGGTCCGTCGTGTTCGGACGAAGCGACGATCGAGCAGATGATCGTCGCTGGAGCAAATCTCTTTAGATTGAATTTTTCGCACGGACAGCATTCGGATCACAAAGCCAACATCGATAGAGTGCGTGCGGTGGCTGGCCGTCTCGGTGAGACAGTTGGAATCTTGCAGGATATTCAGGGTCCTAAAATTCGGATCGGCGAAGTCGAGGGTGGCGAGGTTCAGCTAACGCCAGGCTCGATTTTTAAGTTGGTGCAGCATCCAGTTGTGGCGACTGCCGAGATCGCCAGCGTTACTTATCCACGCCTGCTCGAAGACATCTCAGCCGGGGCGGTAATACTGCTCGATGACGGACATCTCGAGCTTTGTGTGGAAGAAGTTACAGGTGAAGAGAAAAAACCTGCAAAGAAACGTGCTATTCGTAAGGCTAGGGCGAAGAAAGTAACAGAAAAGAAGAAAGTAGCGATTTCTGCAAAATCTGTAAATACGAAAGCGAAGAAGATAAGAAGTAAAAAAGAAGTAGTGGTTGGCAAGAAGAGAACACCAACCAAAAAAGCGGCTGTTAAGAAAATCCTTCCCAAAGCATCAAAGAAATCTGCCGTGAAGAAAGTCGTTATTTCAAAAACCAAGACAAGGAAGAAATCTGTCTCCAAGGCGAGTTCAGTTGTAAAAAAGGATGTGGCAAAAAAGTCTG
>CAZSNX010000518.1:1774-3707 GCA_964607945.1 uncultured Candidatus Obscuribacterales bacterium | reverse complement strand
TGCACTACTTCTTGAACAGTTTTTGCTTGAGCCAATCACCGATGATCAGCATCTTGAGCGAGCTTTGGCGCTCGCCGATGATTTGTCATTTAGATCAGCGATCAATGAGACAACCCCAGAGGAAGAAAAGTATCTTTCTGTCCTCTACAATCTCATTGCAGATTACGAGGCTCGTCGTTTCACCAATCCATCACTTAGCCCAATCGAAGTGGTACGAGCCCTCATGGAGTTTAACGGGTTGACGCAGGCAGATCTTGCTCCGTATTTTGGCGGTGCGCCAAAGGTGTCAGAGTTTCTGAACGGAAAGCGCGATCTTAGCAAGGAACAGATCTGCCGCCTGTCAGAGCGATTCAAGTTGACTCCTTCTGCATTCTTTCCGAAACCATCTCCCTTGGAGGATGCACTTCTACTCGCAGAAACGTGCGATTTATTCATGGACAGCTGGGCAAGCATAACTTCTTACCTAGTTGGCAGCACTATTGGGGACTGGCTGAGAGAACACTTTAAGACGACAAACGAAGTCCCGTTCTCTATTCTTTGCCCTCCGGAGATTAGTTGGTCACAACTATCCATACCTAGCCTGTCAGCACAATGTCCTGTTCAAGAGCGGATCAAACTCACAACGCTCATGGAGATCGAGGAGGAATTCACGCCCCCATTCAAGCAGGAAGTGGTTCCTAGGAAGCGTGCAAAAGTGTCTTACAAACCTCTCAATTTTTCCAGTGCTTCAACCAGTAAAACCGTCATACATCCAAAGGCAGCTTAAATATCATGGCACCGAAACAGACAGCCTCTAAGGCAAAGAACCAAGATATCCGCCAGATGCTGATTCTCACGTCGTGCCTGTTCTCGCATGACGTCATTGTAGGAAAGGACAACAGCTTAACTATTTACAAAATCATTGATCGTATAAATACCGCGCAAGTTCCTGTGGTTTTACCGAAGCTGGTTCTCGCTGTCGAATTTAGGCGGGCAAATGAAGTTACCCCCAAGCAGCTGAGAGCGATGATTGATAAATGTGATCTAGTTGTGATTGCTCCAGACAGCAAGCCAGAACAGCTTGGAGGAATTGATATCAACTTTGAAGACAAGGACTGGGATGTTCATAGGCTAATTCTAGAAATGCCTGGATTTGTATTCCCAGCATTTGGCGAATACAAATTTCAAGTAAATACAACTCTAAAGGGACAATCGAAGCCCATAACGCTTGCGGAAGGAATTTTGCGCTGTAAGCATATTGACCAAAAGGCGAAAGGATAAGAGTCTGTAAAATAATTTGTGTCAATCGGTCAAGGCCATGACAGGCACTAGAAAGGAGCCTGACCATGACAGATACAACGGATATGCTCGACCAGTTGATCAAAGATCATCTGGCTCAAGGTGATGGCGGACAATGAAAATTAGCGATGTCGCATTTTTGCTTGACTTTGATCACCATCTGGCGTGGCACTGCTCGAGACCTATGCCAGAATGAACGGACGTGAATCTCTTCCGGCATTTTTTGACGAATGTCATCACTGGTGCGCCGATGTGCTTGAGACTAATCTGGCATTTCCAATACTTCCATATTTTCGTTCTAACGATCCATTTACCTCGTGGCTCACCGCTCTTGGTGCCATTCTTGACGCAATAGCCTTAATGGTAAGTGCTGATCCTGAAAGAGATTGTTTTTCGGCCAGGATGACATATCAAATCGGCTGCAAGCTGATGAATGAATTCGCGTCACTTTTTGAACTCACCTTGGCTGAAGAGGCTGAGATCGGAGATGATGAGTTTCACCAACTATATTTGCGGCTGCAATCAGCGGGGTATGTTGCGAATACTGAAGAAGCGACCAGGGAGAATTATAAGTTACTGCGGCGTAACTATATAGCCGCTCGAAAAGCACATTGTGAATATCTGGCACTTCCTGCTACTGCCAAGGTGAGTTCAA
>CAZSNX010000518.1:272-1764 GCA_964607945.1 uncultured Candidatus Obscuribacterales bacterium | reverse complement strand
TTCGTTTCCAAATCTAGAGACCAGTCCAATCCGTTGTGAGCAAACCAGTTGTTAAGCGCAGGCAGCTTGGTCATTCCACGAATCCCACCACGATGGAAAAAGCGCTCGTTGAGCTGATACGAGTTTTTTCCACTGAGAGTTGGGTAGCTAGCGGGCAGTATTGCGAACCAGTTGACTCATGTTGTTAGCCTTGAGAAAATCATTTAACGACCGGAGGAGGTCGCCCCCGTCTTGCGTCTCCACTATTTGAAACTTGCCAACTTTTGAAAAGCGCGAAATCAGCATACCTTCCCTGATGGGTAGTCCATGATTGGTGAAATCTCTGGTGGAGCCGTGATTCTCCAATTCGCCTGATGGCAGCAAAAGCAAATCTTTGAGAGCTTCTTGTTGAAACGCATTGACGAGCTGGCCGCCCTGACTTTGGACGACAACAGAACGTACTTTTGTCACTGCATGACCCGGCGAAGATGGCTCTTGCTGTCCATTTAACATGACGAACCTTACAACCCTTCCATTCGATATGCCGTCAATCTCTGTGGGAATGGAGTACCCATGCCAAATATTGCCCTGCCCGTCTATTTGGTTGCCCCATGTAGTTGTTTGAAAATTTTGTGTCCATTGGCTCATCGGAGTACTGATGCCAGTGCTCAAGTCGGTATAGTTTACAGTCAGATCGCCTGGCTTGAGCCAGGTGCCCACCAACCGCCTGGGTACAGGAAGCCAAAGGATGAACTGCTGTAAAGTCGGAGCCACTGACGTCTCGAGGGTTTCGACCGACAGTTGGTTTGGTCGATAAGTTGACGAAGGTTTCATAGACCGGAGCAATTGATGGCCTTGAGTTGCAGTGCCCGCCCGCATAGCTTTCCCTTGCAATGAGAGAGACATGTTTTGGTCACTGAGGGGCGGCAAAAACTCAGAATGGCTAACATTACCAAATAAGGTAGCAGCTCCAGATGGTAAAGCCAGCTATCCGAACATCAGCGCGGTTGCGCAAAGAGTCAGGGCGGTCGTCCAATGCGATGTCCGGCCTGATGCAGTATAACAATGTCCAGGCGCGTGAGCTTTCATTCTTCCCATGTGAACACTCAGCGTTTACCAGAAATTCACCGTCATTGTATGTTCAGCTGGACCGGTTACGGATCAGTCTAAAGGCTTACCTGAGGGTGAAACATCTTTCTATCCCGGCTCCTGTGCTATCGAAATCTGATCAAAGAAAACCATCCTTTGGGCGGAGGATCGGAAGGAAACCAAATGGTAATTTACTTGATGTTGATTGCGAACAGTGCAGGCGACTTCCGATGGCTATAGACATGCTGACAGAGCCTATGCCACAGGAAATCGGCACTGCTGAATTGCCTATTGAAGCAGGTCTAGCAAAGCCAATAAGGCGGCCTGATGACATAGTTGCCATAGCGGAAGCGATTGAAGTGATTAAAGAGAGGGAGCATATGCCATTACCGGCAGTGCATAACCTCGACCATGTCGATGCCGT
>CAZSNX010000518.1:0-262 GCA_964607945.1 uncultured Candidatus Obscuribacterales bacterium | reverse complement strand
TGAAATTGCCCGGCTCATTCTTGAGCTTAGTGAGCCGGTGAAATTAGACGGACGAGTTACTTCTAGAGGAGTGCAAAAATGGTACTTACAACAAGGAGTCTACGGTCTGACGCCAAGTCGATCAGCTCGTACGGTGTGGCGAGGGCGACAGTATCTGGCGAGCCCCTGGGCGCCGAAGAATTGCGTAAGATGCATGCCTACTGGAGAGCCTGCTGCTATCTGGCTGCAGAAACCTCCCGCGCTCGCGAAGTCGTCGCCATCC
>CAZSNX010000517.1:280-3727 GCA_964607945.1 uncultured Candidatus Obscuribacterales bacterium | reverse complement strand
TTTGTCGTAGGCCCCGGCGTGCCCAATCCGCCGCTGACCGGAAGTTGCTTCTCCATCGCCTGCTCTTGCTGAATTTCTGGCAGCGGAATTCTCTTGAGGCAGGCTCTCGGCTCCTTTAGGCCGAGCAGCTGGAGCCACTGCTTGGGGCGGAGGAAGTTGCAAGTAGTACGCTATTGCCGCGCCAATTACCACTAATGCACCAACAATCGCCAATCTCATTGTTTGGACTCGCCTGATTCCCACCGGGCAGTCCGCGGTGATAAACCTACCGTCTGTTCGGCGATAGAGCACTGCATCCTTCTTGGCCTCTCGTTTGAAAACGAGTTCCTCAGCTTCACCCTGATCCATATCCGAGAAATCATAAACCTGCAGCTGGCATCCTTCGCAATATCGAACCCTGTCCCCGCCAGACATGCGCTCCCAGTTTGAGTCGCAAGCAGTAGCTCGCTGGTATCGCTCGACAATCTTGCAAGGTTTCGGTGGAAGAGAAGCTTGTGTTTGCACCAGCTCCTTCAGTTGAATCTCCTTGTCGGCCGACAGCCGAGAGAAAACCCGCCGCATCGCATCGGGATCCAGCATCGTTTTGACGACTACCGCATCGACTTTTTTAAGCAGCTGTTGCACACCACTAGAGGCAACTTGCGCCGGAGTGTCCTTGGAATCGGCAGAATAGGTTTGAACAGCACTGCTGACAGATTCAACTGCTTCAGGCTCACCGGCTTTCTTTTCGATTCCTGGTTGTCCGCTAGAATCAGCCTGCCCCGCGGATAAGCCTTCTTCCGGTTGCATACTCGTTCCTTACGCCTCCGATAGCTTCGGGTCGGCCGAATCTTATCAAGCGACCGATAAACTCATTTCGCAGCTAGCACTGCCTGCCTGCCTCGCTCGTACCATAGTTTTAATTCCCGGAAATAGCATTGTTAAATCTGCAGCTACCACTTTCGGCAGTAAGACTGGCTGTTTATCCATCAATCATCGATTTAGTACTCACGGCAACCGTTTTACCATCGTTTGACCGACCGTGACTATATTCAATTCAGGTGGTATGAAATCGAACGAGGGGGCAACTGTGTCACACATCTTGCGAAGTAAACCACGAAGTAAACGCGGCAACATGCTGATTATGGCTCCTGCAGGAGCCATAATTGTGATTCTGCTGGGCGCACTGTCGTTCGACATAATTTCAATAAGAGATCAGTTCAACCAGTTACAGGCTGCCACGGATGCTGCGGCTCTTGCAGCGGCAACATACATGAGCGACCCAGACAACACGGACGCTGCCATCATCAAAACAGTCGGATTGACTTATTTCAAGAAGAATCAGCTTACCAGCGGTAGCCTGGCGTCGGCTACACTCTCCAACTCTGCTCTTTCCGATACCCCCCAAGCTGGTGGCAGCTCATTGAGCATCATTATCGATTCAGCGAAGAAAACTGTGACTGCCCAGTCAGCATACGGCTTCACGCCCTTCCTGTTGAAGTTTCTTGGAACATATCCGCTGCACGCCACATCCACCGCCGGGCCAGGCAAGTTGAAAATAGGCGACATCTGTATTGTGCTGGACCTATCCAGCTCGATGCGTGCATTCACATTTAGAAAACAAACTGCTAGATTCAGTCGCAAATTTCATAAGAAGAGCAACTTTCTCGAGGAAAAGATTACCGGACCGCCGGGAGGACAAGTACCGTTCCTGTCTATAGACCCGGCCTATACCCAACCGTTCTCCGCCACTATTGCCAACCCAGGTGGGGTCCAATACGCTCCTCCCGGCAGCCCACCGATCCAGCCGCCGCCTGAAGTCGGCAGCGCCCCGTTTCCGGTTATTGATCAAAACACACCACGCATGAAGGCGGTGTTGGACAAATTCAGTAATGCTCTGTCGAGTCCGCCACCGGGCTTTACGCCGCCGGTCAACCCATTTTCGACACCACCGAACCAACCTATTACGTTAAATGATGTAAAAACGGCGCTACTGGTTGAGGCAAAAGCTGGAAACTTAGAGAATGCCACAAAGTTTGCCAAATCACATGCCGACCAGTCCGCGCTCAAGTTCGTACCGGGCTTCCAGCCGCAAGTAGGATTTCGCGCCGAGTATCAAAGAATTGCTCTGGCAGTTACAAATCCTCGCACCGCCTGCATCCAAGCCGTGCACTTTTTCATCGACTCTCAAAAAGGTCAAGACATCCACTGGTCGCTGGTCTCATTTGGCGCAAGAGCAGGTACTCCGGGCTCGAAAGGAACCACTTTCGACCCGACCGATGTTGGTCGCTTCCGCTTCCCGCTCGTCCAGCTTGACCGCAACAAGGACAATGCGCAAGAAGTGTTAACCGCAATGGACCTGGGGACCTTTTCGCTTGGAACAGACACGCCTGCCGGCATTAAGGAAGGCATCAGGCAACTTACCGGTAGCGGGCACAGACCAGGTAAGTCTAAGACTATGATCTTGCTTACCGACGGTGTTCCAACCAAATCCGGAACCAAGGCCATGGCTGCGAAGGCTGGCTCGCAGGGAATCAGGATTATTACTATCGGTTTCTTTCTCAACCCGCCGATTTTTAGGACCGGGGTGCGCGTTTGCAAAAACGTCGCTTTGAAAGCCGGCAACGGCAGCAAGTCCTTCTTCGTTGGAGACGGCAAGACACCGGCGCCACCCAGCGAGCAACAATTGCTGGATGCTCAAAAAGAGCTGGAGAAGGCGCTAATTCAGGGACTCACGGCCGGCGGAGTATCTCTGCAATGACGAACAGAATCAACAACGAAGACATAGCCAAGATCCGTACACCAAGTGGCAGCACGACCGTCGAACTTGTATGCGCAATGATAGTCATCGTTCCGGTTGCGTTGCTAGCAATTAACTTCGGGTTTCTCTGCCTCGGTAGTTTTGTCAACAGCTCTGCCTGCCGGGAGGCCGCACGGATGGCAGCACAGCAGACTAGCCTCATTCCGGCACTGGGAGCCGCGAAAACCGCAGTAGAATCATTTGCCATTGCCGGTGGTACCATCAGCAGTCCAAAGGTTGCCGGTGTTCTTTTCAACTTCGAAACTGACGCAGATGGTAATCCAATCGATATTACGGCCCTTGACTCCGCTAATATGAACGCTGCTCCCAACGTCCAGGTAGAGACTCAATTGATCGTTGAGACTCCAGCACCAATGCTGATCACCGGTAACGGGCTCGCCAAGAAAGTGGAGCTGAGAAGCCGGGAAACCTTTCCGATTCTAAACGGCATAGACCCAGCTGCTAACGACAATTCTGATGAGGTCGGGGAAGAGGATGACTCCCCGGGTTCCGCCGATGACGGAGTAAGCGAAGAATCGGAGAGCGATGATTGAAACTTATTGCTGGCAAAGCCAGGTCCAAAACCCACTACAGAAGCAGGTTGCATTAAGATGACGACGACAAGGCGGCGACAGCACGGCAACTTCATATCTGAATTTCCCGCCGTA
>CAZSNX010000517.1:0-270 GCA_964607945.1 uncultured Candidatus Obscuribacterales bacterium | reverse complement strand
TTCTTGCTGGCTGTCCTCTTTCCCTTAATAGATCTTGCAGTCTTGTTTTTCGGAGTGAGCTCAGTGCACAGTGCCTGCCGCACGGCCACAATTGCTGCTGCACGAGCACAAACATTCTCCACTAACTCAAGTCCAACTAAATTGTCCGCCGTCAATACTGCCAAGAAGATCGCCTGTGAAAGCTCCACCGGCGGTGTCAGCATATTACCATCCGACGTCCAAGTAGTTGTACTGCAGGTGCCTGTCCTGGGCGGACAAGCACAGCAAATC
>CAZSNX010000516.1:434-3746 GCA_964607945.1 uncultured Candidatus Obscuribacterales bacterium | reverse complement strand
GAGGATTGGTATATTGCGGTCCTACCAGTAGCCCATCCACGAAAGATTCGTGCGTCAAGGAGATCGACTTACCGATTACTCCCGGCACCAACCTAGCCACCGAATCGATCACAGCCAAGGCCGGCAGTTCGCCGCCGGTAAGCACGAAATCGCCGACCGAAATCTCCTTGGTTGCCAGCGTCCTGATTCGTTCGTCGAATCCTTCATAGTGACCGCAGATAATCGTAATGTCGGTTTCGAGCGCCAGCTTGTCGCAATAATCTTGCCGTAAAGGCTCTCCTTGAGGGGTCATGAGCAAAACCGGCGATGAGGCGTTTCGCTGAATTGACTCGAAGGCAGCGAAAAACGGCTCGGGCTTGAGCACCATACCGGCTCCGCCACCATAGGGAGTGTCATCAACCTTGCGATACTTGTCTGCGCAAAAGTCGCGCGGGCTTATGGAGTTAACGCAAATTCTTCCAGTGTCGGCTCCCCTGCCGACGATACTGGTTGCGCAATAAGTTTGAATCAACTCCGGAAAAAGAGTAATGACGTGAAAGTTCAGCATTGGGCGCCTCCGGGTAACGCGATTGTACCAGGGAGTCAGCCGGATTCACCGTTGCTTCCGGAGCATTACTGCTTGATGAACCACTTGATCGGACGGCAGTCGCGCAGATAGTCGGTTACGTCCCACAAGTAGCGCTTGTATGCCGGTGGGTCGATGTATTTCTTGACGACGTCGATCACCTGCTCGGGAGTCAGCTTCGTGTCACGGTCTTGCGGCGAGCCGAATATGTTGGAGCGTCCGCCCCAACCAGGCTCGATTGAGTTCAGCTCACGAATAGCTCGGCCGAGATAGCGGTCCAGCTTGCTGCGTTCATCGACACCGACGGAGTAACGGCTGAAGTGCGGTGTTTCTTGCTGGAGGATAACTACCGGTGCGTGACGGTAACCGTGGCCCATCGCCAGTCTTGTATCTGATTTGACAAAGACCACTTTATCGGGAATCACCACTTTTGGCTCGAGCTCGATATTCAGTCTGGAATGTCTTTCGCGCGCCAGTTCTCGATGACGAGTAGCCAGACGTTGTACATACTCCATATTCACCGAACCATCGAGAACGTCCTTTACGAAAAACACTTTCTTGTGAATCTCTTCGTTGAATCGAGACTTGCGGCGGATTGCCTGGATGCAGTCTCTGATCGTTTGGTCGCTGTAAAGCTCTGTCGGTGCCAGACCGCGGTCGAAGCGGCCGATTTCACGAACGAGTGCCTCGTTGACCGGCCTTCCCTCCAATCTGTTTGCCAGCACGGCCATGGCTGTAATCGAGTCGGAATCAGGTCTGATTGTTGCCAGGATTGCTCCCGGTTTCGGCAGCTTATCGGCTGGAAGAGCGAGCGCTTGTTCGCAGGCGCTCGGCGTTTCAGCCGTGTTACGGCTGTTGTGGTGGTCTAGATTAGGTTGTCCGCGCAACAACCTCGGGTCTGAAACTTCGATTCCGAAATCGAAACGCGGGTTGATGTTGCTTGCCGGGTCAAGCTGTTCGAACTTGTAGCGAGCGACTCGGCCCGTGCGGGTGGTGACCTCGGGCGGACTGGCGGTTTCGGCTGTTTTTGCTGAGTCGGCGAAAGAGCCGTCCTTGATTGCAAGGGCAGTGGTTTCTGAAGCCTCTGCGCCTACTTTGGTAATTGTGCGGCCGGCTGTAACGTCGCCCGAAGTTGTACCGGTGGCGGTTTCAGGTATGCCGTTGACTTTCGTGCTGATTTCATTTTTGACTGACAATCCCGGTAATTTCAATGAGCCGGTGTCAATCAACGAGCGGAACTTGGCACCGGCAAACGTGCCGGCGATAGCCCCGGGAGTCATGATAATGGTGTCGGCCGTGAAGCGCCCTGATTGTTTTGCCAGGTCGCGTGCGGCTAGATCGAGCTCGACCTGATTGTGCGCGTTCCATGCTTTGCTGCCCGCTTCTTTCCAGGGTTTGATGCCGTCATACATGAAGGACAGTCCAGCTGCAGCTCCCAAGCCCCGCACCACTTTACCCATTACGCCCGCGCGCTGAGAAAAGACCCCGATGCCCAGACCGAAGGCAAAGCTAATGCCGATGCCGACCGCTGTTGAAGTCTTGTGATGCCAGGAATCTTCGGCTGATTTGAGGCAGGCTGCCGGCATACCGGCTGCGCCTCTGGTCAGTACATACCATTCGTTTTGCAGGCTCGTGCCGAGGCTGATTTCCTCGCTTGCTGCGGATTCGAAAGTGCTTTCGGGAGATGATGCCATCTTCTACGCCGTCGAATGAAGGGGATCGCCGGGTGGCTGCAGCCAGTCTAATGGCGGGGAAATGTTATGTCATTGGTGGGATTACGTAGGAGGCTGTGAATATCTCTGTTGGGCGGTGCTAGCGCGAGCGACGCCAGTGCGAGCAAGTAGATCTAAGTACAGGTTTATCAAAGCAGCGGTCCTTCGATCACTAGTTAGAAGTCTGTGCGGGCATAGCCGGCTCGCAAGTGTTTTGCTTGACAACGTTTTGTCGGTATTGGTGTTTTTCAGCCTGCTGTAGCAAATTTCGACAGAGCGGACAGGATTGATTGAAACGGTCAGCCGGCAACACCTATATTCAAGTATCCCTTAGGCAAATCTCCCTTCGAATCAACTTCAACCCAACAAGGCATTTCAACCGCATCAAGATTCTTCACCAGTCAGCTCAGCCGACCGGTGATCAGATCAAGCTGTGAAAGGGTGCTTTCAATGCCGGAAACAGCCGAAAGACGAATCGCGCATTGCTGCTAGACGGCGAGTTTTGAGCAAGTTGCTGTCACCGGTGGTAGTGGCAGCGTCCAGGTTGGATGCCGCTGCCATCTGTAATTCAATGCCCTCTTATTGCCTGACCGGCTTGCTCGGTCGATCAAACAGCAGCGTTACCCCTTGCTGTTTCAGGCTTTTCGATCAAGCATTGTCGTTTGACTTTGCTTGCGGTAAGACCCGGGGTAAAACATCAAGTCAGAAGGAGAAAGTTCATGAGTGCGAAAATGAAAGCTGCTCGCTGCGTATTTCTCGACCGGGACGGCGTGATCAACCAAGGCATGAACATCAACCGCCCGGAAGATTTCAAGCTGATCGACGGCGTGGTCGGCGCTATCTCCCGGCTGAAGCAAGCTGGTTATCTCGTTATCCTGGCCAGCAACCAGGGCGGGCTCGGTGAGGACCTCGACGGAAGCATCCGCTGGAAGAGCCGTCCGATGACGCGTGAGCAGCTCGCTGCCGTTCATGCCGAGATGGCGAAACTGCTGGGAGAGACGGCGGGGCTTGATGCAATCAAGTTCTGCCCGCATT
>CAZSNX010000516.1:0-424 GCA_964607945.1 uncultured Candidatus Obscuribacterales bacterium | reverse complement strand
GTCTGTCCCCTGCCAGTGCAAGAAGCCGAATCCCGGCATGCTGGTCGAGGCGGCAGCCGAGTTCGGCATCGATCTTCAGCGGTCGTTCATGGTCGGCGATCGTGCTACCGACGTGGCTGCGGGCAATGCTGCCGGTGTCACCGCCATTCTGGTTCTGAGCGGTCCGGATGGTGCCGACACTGCCGACAAAGAGCAAGTTCCTCCGGGCACGCACATCTTTCCGTCGCTCGTCGAGGCGACTGACTGGATTCTCGGTCAACCGTAAGGTCGTCTCTGTTTGAAAGCGACTCGCGGCAAGAACACTACCGTTCTTGCTGCGAGTCGTTATCGGCAGATTTTTTGCTTGGGATGACCGGTAGAAATTTTTCGGTAAGCCTACTGTCTACCCGAGTAGAGGTAAAACGGGCAAATAAGAGTGGGGCAG
>CAZSNX010000515.1:0-3748 GCA_964607945.1 uncultured Candidatus Obscuribacterales bacterium | reverse complement strand
GGTGGCTCCACTTCGATTTACAACCTGTCCAAAGCTTACAACTACGATCCCGGTGAGATTCGCGCCGACACCTCAATGAGAATAACGAACGCCGGCGGCGACCTCAACATAATGAACATAGACGGCACGATCGATGCCAACAACGGTGATCTCAATCTTATTGCCAACGCCGGTGGCATTTACATACTCAATTCATCAAATGAGGACGGCATCTGGCCGGCATCAATCAGGGTTCAAGGCACCGGCAACTTGAATGCAATCAGCTCGAAGAATCTGTACGTGACAGGGATTGGAAGATTCGAGACAAACAACGGATCGATAAACCTGACGGGAGCCTCTATCGTTCTATCACAGCAAAGCGTGCAAACTAGCAGCTCTTTGAACGTAGACTTCAGGGACAATCTGCTCTTGTATCAGCTTTCGGGCGGGACTCTCTCTCCGACCTCGGTGCGGGGACAGACAATTTCCTCGCTGACCGATCTGTCTTCTGTACACGTGTACTACGCAAGTCCGCACGCCCAGGTTGTCAACACCAATGGTGCCATCATCCTTAGTACGGCGCCATTCGCACCAGTTACAGTCGTCTCAGGCGTCTTGACCGGACTAACATTTAATGGCAGCACGGTTGTATCAGTTCGAAACACGCCGACGATAACCAGTGTCGGCGATATCAATTCGAACGGAAGCGAAATGTACCTGGACATCTTAAACACAAATTTCAACTTCACTGTTGGCACTATCAGCACAAAAGCCACTGGAGCTGCTAACTCCGGCTCGCTGCTGGTTTACTCATTAGGGCGGATCGATGCCGGCAACATAGATACTTCTACGAATTCCTCAAACACGCACGGTGGGGACGTAAGACTTTTCGCTCCTGGGCAGGGTTTTGGCGGGACGATCGCCACCGACTTCATTATCACGACTGCAACCGGGTCAACCGGAACCGGTAACAACGCCGGATCTGTGACAATGTTTGCAGGCGGCGACGTCAACTCCTCGGATATAGATGCCACCAGCAACGCAACTGATGGCACTGGCAACGGTGGCAACGTTTTAAGCATCGCTTATCAGAGCAGCTCAAATTACGCCACGGTCAATACCTCTACCCAGAGAGCAATCGGCAATGCCGGCTTCATTCACTTGCAGTCCGCCTTCGGAGTAAACTCATTTACTTTAGTTGCTGAAGCCAGCGGTTCAACCATTGGCCATGGCGGAGCAATTACAATGATTGAGTCCAACGATTTCAATTTCACCAACGGCATTAGTGTCTTTGGAAACCTATCGAACCGTGTGTACTCGAACGGCAACGCCGGCTATATAGTCGATCCTTTGACCGGACTGACGGGAGTCAAAGTAAGTTCTTCCGGCAATTTCTTCGTATTCGATATCAATTCGCAAGCCTCATGGAACGGCAATGGCAACGGCATAGGTGGCAACGTTAGCGTAAGTTCGGAATCAGAAATGAGCTTCAGCATTATCGATACGTCGTCTTACTCAAGCTCTGGCAACGATGCAAACAGCGGCTCCGTTACACTGAACGCCGCGCAAATGATACAAGGCGCCAGCGTTTATGCTGCCTCTGCGTACTTCGGTGCCGATAAAGGCAACTCCGGAAATGTCTCAATCAACTCGGGCAGCGGCGAAGTGAACCTCACAGGCTCGATCGATACACATTCAAATGCTGCTGTCGCAGGTAATGCAGGCTTCGTTCATATAACGGCATCCACTGGAATTTCCCTAGACGATGTATACGCAGTTACCAACAACGGCGCCAGCGGTTCGGTAAGTATTGCTACTACGACGGTTGGGGCAAATGTCACCACCGGCGATATAGACAACCAGGCACTCAATGGTACAGTCGGTGGGGTCTACGATACGACTTTCGGATTGACCGGGGTTAACCTGGTTTCGGCAGGATCGTTAACTGTCAACAGCATCAATTCAAACGGCACTAATGCCGGTCAAATCACACTGGCAGCTCAAGATGACATCGTAGTTCAAACAGATTCTTCAGATTTCTCAATTCAATCAATCGGCTCGGTCGGCGGCGCCTTGAACGTGGCGACACGCAACGGACTGATCAACATCAATGGATATATCTCCACCAATGCCAACGGCAGCGGTGGAAACCCCGGCAGCATTTTCATGTCCGCGCCCCGCTCGATCGCGGTCGGCAGTCTTTCGGCAGTTGCCAATTCGTTCGGTACATCCGGAAACGGCGGAGTCGTAAAATTCGCATTCACGGATGCAGCCACTGAAAGCACATTTACTGCAGGCGGACTGATGGCTGCCGAAGGTTTACTGAGCTTCAGGTCTCCTGGCTCGCTCAAGATAATGAACGGCTCCGGAATATTGGGATTGACCCTGTTATCCGGCAACAACATAAGCATTTCGTCAGGAGGGACAACTACTCTCGAAGCACGCTCGGCCGGACAAGGTCAGAACATTTACCTGATCGCCGGCGCCGATCTTGTCGTCGATTTAGGCAACAATATCGCATCTGTATTAGGAGCTTCCTCCTCCGGAGGCAATATCAACCTGCATAGCACATCGAATCTGACGTTTGACACGAAATCAGTGGCTGCGGATTGCCCGAGTTGCGATGGCGGAAGCACTACCTTACTTTCGTACAATGCCGGTCCAAATACCGGACAAGTAAATCTTGCTCAAGCAACTATCTTAGATCAGACTGGGTCAGGCTCAGGCACAAGCGGATCTACCACGATCGTCGCCGGCAGCTCTGATGCAATAGCGATGAAGATTGGCTCTATAACTGGACCGTCCGGACCCGCAGCCGGCTCCTTGATCATCAACAACGCCCAACCGACAACAGACAACGGCTTCTCCGTCGAATTCGATGTGAATACCGGACTCATCACGAGCAGAAACAGCTTTATCGCCGATCCATTTGGAGCCACCATCGGCGAAGATATTATCACCGGAAACATCAACATAGCCGGTGACATCATCTTTAACAGCTCCAATGTCCTGATCCGCACGGCAAACGTCATGGCCGGCGGCAATGTACTGTTTACACGTCCAACGGAAACACCGGATATCAGGCTCAATTTGGCTATCGTGAATGGATCGCTGTTTGGCAACAACATTACAATCGTCAACAACAGCGGCGGCAATACTGCGGTTTCCGTCGCCAATTCAAACTTCCTAGCCAACAACGACTTTACGATGGGCAGTTTGGGGGGCTCTCTCAGTCTTTCAAATCTGGGTGGAACGATTCAAACGACTCTTGGCGCAATTCTGATCAGCAATGTGCCGGGAGCGCATCCCGGGCCCGGCATCGCAATTTCTAACTCAGGCTCGCTCGACGGCTCTATTCCAGTCGGCACAATTAGAGCTGGCACTACGCTTAATGTGCAAAACAATGGCGGTGGAGTAGGAATTTCCAATACTGGCGGACTGATAGTCTCGAACGATGCCATGAACATCATGAGCACCGGCGGCAGCGTGTCCATCATCAACACTGCAGATTGCGCCGGCAATGACGGCACAATCAAGGTGGACATAACCGGCAACCTGACTGTAACAGCCTCCGGAACCGTGCAGGTGATCGGCAACGGTATCTTTGGAACAGACGCTCCTGCACACAACGTAGTTCTGACAAGCACCAACGGCGCGATTATCTTCAATCAAGACCAGGTGCTCGCGCCAGTTAACGGCTTCAAGATCAACTATACCAGCAATGGCAATGCACTGCTGTACTGCAACACCTCCGACTTGAATCCGCAAG
>CAZSNX010000514.1:0-3754 GCA_964607945.1 uncultured Candidatus Obscuribacterales bacterium | reverse complement strand
CCTCCGGATCGGCAGTGGTATTAGCTTCCTGCTGCAGACGAGGCATGGCGCCGACCCCCAGCCCAGACAGCCCCTTAGATGCTGCCTCCCTGGTTTGAAAGTTATTGCTGGCGAGATCTCTTATCCAATTGTCCATCTGTTCATTCTGCTGTGGATTGAGCTCTCTGAGCCTGACAGCCGGTGGGTTCTGCCTGTCTCTTTCAATATTGACAAAGTCGTAGAGTACTTGTGTTGTTCGTTCTTGCGTTTCTAAGGGCGCATTATGCGTCTCAACGTCTCTTGTCGGTTGTCTTTCTTGTTCGGCTTCTACCATAGTCTCGCCCTCTGCATTAAGCTGAAATCTGTAGTGTCGGGAATAAATCCACCAGTCTCGTGTATCGATTACAACTGCCTGGATATCGGATATAACCCGCTGGACTTATTAAGCTTTGAGTCGGAGTCCAGCTGGCGACCTTAATCCTATGGCAGCAAGGTAAAAAATCGGTCAAAACGTCTTTTGCTTGCTGTTCAGACTGCTGCACCCAAGTAATTGATGCGCTAGGTATTCCGTTTGCACCATAAACATCAGACCATTTACAGAAGGTCAATTTCTCGTGGGAATCGGCCCCAAAAGCTGACTGAGATCATCGATATTCGGCTTTCCCTGGAGCCTGACAGCTTGCTTGCATGGCTCGGCAAGCAGAGAGAACTCTTCTTCGGAAATGACGCGGACAGCTTCTTCGTTATGGAGTCGCAACACCACAATTGGTTTAAATTCTACTTCTTCATAGAGATCGGGCGGATAACTCAACAGTAACTAATCATGCTCTTCGTGGTGCCAATGTGCCACCACGCTCAGCCATTGCTCAAAATCATCTTGGCCTGCCCCAACTGTAATCGCAATTTGCACTGAACCATAGATCTTGTTGAGTGGGCATTTCTCTTGCCCCCCTCAGATGACTAGCCTGTTTGCCTCTTGCCGTACTTCTTATCGTGTTCTGCCTGTAGCTCCAGGTCGAGAATTTCGCGGATCTGAGAGAGCCTTAGCTTGATGTGCTGCTTCAGGACTGGATCGCCGCACTTCTCATATGCATTGCAAAACAGTGCATTGGAATCAGTCAAAGCTTTGTTATAGTCACGCTCGGCGAAAATCCGTTCATTGGACAATGGCGCCAAGCCTGGGATTTCCCCTCTGAGCTTAATGGCCTCGGCAAAGAAGATATCAGCCTTTTCAGTGGCCTGGCGTGGGGTCAATAGCTGCTCCAGCCGGTGTTCATTCTCGCGCACATACTCAGTAAGAACCTTTCGCATAAGCGGCTGATAGCCAATACCTTCCAGCTTTGACAGTTGCTTCAGCTGCTCAATGATCGGCTTTTGAATCCTGAAAGATAGGAGCTGTAGCCCCATCGCATCATCCAAGGCCTTGTCGTCTTCTTCTGTGGCCGACACAGCATGTTCAGCAGAAGCGCCAAGCTGTTTGCTATCCCAAAGTTCATTGTCCTTGTCAAACTTTTCTATGTCTTTCTTGCTTACCATGCGCTTATACCTCGTGACCTGGTTTGGTAGATGTGCTCTTCGTTTTCGGAAGGTTCGTAGGCGGTCCGGATTACAGCGTCCATGGCAGTGAGTTGAATGAAAACCACTTTCAAGCGTCTTCCCGCGTCAGTTTCAGCAATAAACCAGCGAGTAGGCGGATCAGTTTTGTGCTCTTCGCGGGTCTCAATCAAGCTGCTTCTAGTGCGGTTTTCAAAGCACTGCAATATTTCAAACTGATCTACCTGGTGCACTTCTTTGAGCTTCTTTTCTACTACATCACTGATGTGCAAGATCATACTGTTGCCCTGTAGCTACCATTGTAATACAAGAGAGCTACAAATCAAGTGAAATTAAGCGCTGGCGGGTGTTTTTAAACAAAGGTACAAAAAGTCCCATTGGAATTCGGCATTGCTGTCAGGGCTTCAGACCGTTTTTCTTTAGCCAGTTGTGCAGATTAGCCACAGGAGCATAAAGAAAGAATCAGGCAGTGCCGGACCGTCCGGCGCTGCCTGCAAACACGGAGCCCACGTCGGCTCTGAAACCTGCGACAAATTCAGCGTTTCCAGCCACAAACACCCAAAAAATCAGCTGTTTTCTACAGCTCGATATGTGCTGGGTGGCGAAGTTAGGCTAGTCGATTTACTATTGCTACACTGAGCAGCACAAGGTGCTCTCGGTAGTACCACCCTTTCTGTACGCTATTGATTGGCCGCTGGTTATTTGTTCGGCTAAGCGCCAGCGCGCCGAGTCCAGATTGACAGGTCAAAGGCAAGCGGAATTTTATTAGGCTGCCCTTCGGGTACTAACTTCTTGCGACTCCGCTCCTCATTCTCCTCCTGCTCTCGGGCGAAATTCTCCAGAGCCTGAACGTTTCCGCCCAATTCCCGGTACTGAGTCTTGAACTCCTCATCCCTATTTAATCTATATATTGTCATAAGCGATCTCGCGTAGTCAGAATTTAGAAGCGAAGCATCTCTCCGAAAGGCATTTATCAAGGCTTCCTTACCATTTACACTGTCTCCGCCCATAAAGCACACTTCCGCAAGATTACACTCTATGCTGGCTGCCAACTTCGTGACACTGATGAGGTTTAGTCGTTCTCTTTCCAGTCTTTCGACAGCGTTCTCTGGAAGCTTAATCTTTCCTTGGCGCTGCTGCTCCAACAGCTGATCGATATTACCAATCCTATTCGCTGCGAGATTCTGCCTCCGCTCGGGGGGTAAGGCAAGGTCGTCTGTAAATCTACGCACCGAGGCAAGATCTGACTCCAGAGATCGGCGCTCTTCCTGAAGACCATCCACCGCATCCTTACCGCCCTTGAACACTATTGCTCCAACCGGCACATCTTGCTTCTTCCAAAGCAGGCGATCGATATCGCCTAGTCCTCCGCCCAGATGCCCATCCATCACATTGGTCAGCCGCGCGCGTACCTCCGGATCGGCAGTGGTATTAGCTTCCTGCTGCAGACGAGGCATGGCGCCGACTCCCAGCCCAGACAGCCCCTTAGATGCTGCCTCCCGGGTTTGAAAGTCGTTGCTGGCGAGATCCTTTATCCAGTTTTCCATCTGCTCATTATGCTGCGCAGTGAGCTCTCTGAGCCTGACAGCCGGTTGGTCATTCCTGGCTCTTTCAGCATTTACACATTCGTAGAGTACTTGTGTTGTGCGCTCTTGCGTTTCTAAGGGCGCATTTTGCGTTTCGCTCTCTCTGATCGGTTGTCTTTCTTGTTCGGCTGCTGCCATTGTTTTATCCTCTGTAATTGGCTGAAGACTGTGGTGTCGGAAGTAAATCCACCAGTTACGCCTATCGATTACAACTGTCTGGATATTGGACACAACCAGCTGGGCCGAATAGACTTCGATTCGAGCCGAGTTGGCTAACTTAATGCTATGACAGCCAGGTAAAAAACTGGTCAAAATGTCGTTTGCTGTTCAAACTACCGCACAAGTCATTGATGCTGGGCAAGTTATCCGCTTGCGCCATAAGCATTAGACCATTGACAGAAGGTCAATTTCTCGTGGGAATCGGCCCCAAAAGCTGACTGAGCTCATCGACATTCGGTTTTCCCTGGAGCCAGACAGCTTGCTTGCAAGGCTCGGCAAGCAGAGAGAACTCTTCTTTGGAAATGACGCGGACTGTTTCTTCGTTATGGAGTCGCAACACCACAATTGGTTTAACTTCTACTTCTTCCTAAAGATCGGGCGGATAACTCAACAGTAAATAATCATGCTCTTCGTGG
>CAZSNX010000513.1:0-3766 GCA_964607945.1 uncultured Candidatus Obscuribacterales bacterium | reverse complement strand
TGTCGGTCAGGCTGAGTGGTTGAGCGATTCCCATTTCGTGGTCGAGACGGGCTTTGGTGATGTCCTCGTAGGTAACTGTCTCGCGCCCGGCAAAAAATGCCTGGCTGACCGCCTGATTGATGACGTGCTTGATTGCCACCGGTGTATAACCGATTGTGTCAAAGACAAGCCGGTTGAATTGGGTCGTATCTACCTCGTTTTTGATCTTTGCGAGATAGTAGTCGAGCACCTCTCGTCTTCCTTCCGTGCTGGGAGGGTTAACGGCAATTGAGATGTCGAACCGACCAGGCCGTTTGAGCGCCGGGTCGAGCGCTTCAACGAGATTGGTGGCGCCGATGGTGAGAATAGCCGGACGCGATGTTTTCTTATTCATTCCTAGCGAGCGCCAGAGTTTTTGAGTCCAACTGTTGTCCATCGAGGGAGGATCCATCTGCATGAGCAGTTCGTTGAGTATGCCTGAGCCTCCTCCCATGAACATTCCGGCACCACCCATCATCGAATTGTTGGACCCGGAGCGTGATGAGCCGATTGCGTCAAGCTCGTCGAGGAAAATGATCACGGCTCCCCATTCTTTGGTGAGTTTTCTGGCTTTGCCGTAAAGGCGCCAAATAGTCATTGCACCCATGCCGAGAAAGGCAGACTGCAGGCTGGCGCTGGAGCAGTAGGCGAACGGCACGCCTGCCTCATTGGCAATGCATTGGGCTAAGTAGGATTTGCCTGTGCCGGGCGGCCCGCTCAGAAGCACCCCGCGTGTTATCTCGCCGCCCATCTGTTTGAAATCCTTTACGCCGCGCAAAACAGAGACGGCACGTCTGGCTTGTTCCAATACTTCCGGATTGCCTTTGTAGTCGGCGAAGGTGGTGCCATTTTCGCCCGGCATCACCCAATACATGCGCGGTCTGGACATGAAGTACATCATTGCCCAGAACTGAACGCCCATGAACAAGATGGCGATTACGAACTGAATGATGATATACAGCACCATCGGCAGCGATCTGAACAAGCCATTGAGACCCATTACCTCCAGCGCGGTCAGGAAGCCGGCAGCTACCAGTATCGATAGCAGCATATGGCGTTTGACCAGTCGGAAAAATGCTTCTCGGAAAGTTGGTGCAAAGCAAACTGCAGCCGAAAACACCAATAGAATTGTGATTATTGCGTTGTGAATCATAGTTTCTCCGTCCCTGCTTTGAGTGAAAAGCAGGTAAGCGCACGCCGTCCGGTCAAGCGCGCGGCAATACCAGACCTCATTTCCGGGGTCGACAAAGTTCCATAAGTTCAAAGCAACTGCGTGGTGCGCAGTAAAGCTAGATTAGTTTCGGTGGTCTGGCCAGGCCTTTTTCAATCACAGTTTCCAGCTCTTCTTCATTCAAGTAGCCAGGCATTCTGATTACCGGCTGGGCATGTTTTACGACGACGTGAATCGGCAGCATGACTGTTAGCTCGCGACTGATACCAAGGTCGCGAACTAGGGTAGGTTCATTTTGTTCGTCGATGCGGACAAACTTGAGCTTGCCTGCAAACTTTGCCGAGAGTTTCTTGAAGACAGGTTCTTCAGCAACACAGGCACCGCGTTCTGAGCTGGAAATTTCCACGATCACCGGTGTGGCCGACTGGAGGACTTCGCGCTCGTAGGTGTCGGCGGTTACGTTAATAACAACGCCGGTGGCGGAATTGCTGCTTGAGTTCTTGATATGGATTGACACCGCAAAGATAGCTGACGCTAGTATTGCGAATGTCAGAGCCGGCAGAAAAAATCGACCGATCCCGTTTGGTTGCGATGAAGACTGTTCTGACATGTTCTACTCCTTTCGAAAGCATGGTGACACCCGAATCTTGCCGACCAGGCGGTGCAGATTCGGGTGAACGGCAGACAGTGCCAGTGTGTTGACTTGCACCGGGCACAAACTCACAAGCTGAGACCATTGTCTGCAGCAGTTTGAAAGATCTCTTCTTTCGGCTTCGCCGGTAACGTCTGACTTGAATCGAAGTTGTCTTGTCTAGTTAAGTGGACGTTCCTCGAAAGATCCAAGATGAGATGTGTATTTCGACCTTAGGCCTCAGGAAGAGAGTGGAGCAATCCAAAAGAGTTGCCACAGAATATCTTCAACTCATTGACTTGGAATAACTGAAATTTGCCTGTGCTGCCGAAGAACGACGTACTTTGCAAGAGCTCATTCAGGCAGAGGTATTGCTACACCATGAGACTTTCTTGTTCGTAACAGTCCCAACAATCGGTAAACGTGTACTATTGCATACTACTAGCGCAGCCCCCGTAATTCTCCCCATCGAGCGAAATTGTCGGAGGAAGGGATGTCGTATGTGTTTAAGGGTGCCGCTGTTGGTGGTGCCGCCGGTTTTGGACTTCCCTTCCTCGGACGAAGGCATAACAGGCATATTGTGCGAAACACGGCGATTGGCTCTGGCATCGGAGCCGGCATTGGTTTGTTGGATTGCCGGTGTCAACTAAAGGAGATAGTAAGTATTGGCTTAAAAGTAAGCCAGCCGCCATTAACTGGAAGCGCTCAGCAAAGTTAGATGAGCGCTTCCAGTTTGTATCTGTCAAAAGGCATCTTCCGAATCCGCGCGGAAGCCTTGTGTTCGTCATCCATGACCGAGGCTCAGCCAAGTGTATCGCAAGGACCTGCCAGCACTGCTGGAAGGTCCTTGCATCGAGCACGTTAGTGAGATAACGTTCGTCTCTCAAGTCCTGCGTAATTACCAAATTTGTCTCACCTTCGATTGCAGCGAAAAATCTGCGTAGTTGCGAGTTCGTACTACCGCTGGGATTTCTATTGCGGTATCTTGAACTCTTCGCCGGCGGTTAGATAGGACACGAGCACTTCCGAGATGCTACCGGTGGTGCCGTCTGCGCTCAGCTTCATCGGCGCTTTTTTGCCGTTGCTGGTTTTGAACAGTCGGGCATGTCCTTTGCCGTAGACGACCGCCTTGCCGTTCGAAATATAAATGGCGGTGTCTTCGTCCAGTCCGACTGCCAGCACGTCATCGAGCATGGTGACGACCACCATCGAGCGACAGTCACGAGAACGTTCGCCAACATGGGTGTCAATCACCATGCCGTCGAGCAGACCGAGTCCGTCTGCAAGTCTCAGTGAATTAGGGCGGACAATTTTATCGCTCATGCCGCCGGCGATCATGGTTTTCACAGCTGCCGCAGCGCCAGCGCTGGTGCCGCCGATCAGTCCGCCGTCGTTGAGAAACGACTTGAGCTGCTTCGGCAGCGGGTCATCGAGCAAGCGGGTCAGCCGGTTTTGATCTCCTCCGCAGATGAATACGGCATTGGTGTCTTTGGGAAGCCCGCCTTTGTGACCCGGTTGAATGACGGTGGTATGCTTCACGCCCAGCGAGGCAAAGGCATTGGCCATTTCGTCACCGGCCTTGTCGGGTTCGGCGCTGGCGTGCGTGATGATTGCGATGTTGGCCTTGTCGGCTCCGGCAAGCTTGACGAAATCGGCCAGCGTGCTGTCGGCGGCACCGCCGATTAAAAATAGCGTGCCCTTGAACTGGTTCATCTTCTGCTCCTCTTCGGCTGCGGAAGTCTTTTGCTCGTCGAGGCTGCTAGTGGAGAGGACTAGAACGGCCAGCAAGAGCAAGCGAGTGGTGATAAGTTTCATGGCGATCTCCGGTTGAAAAACCGGCCCATTGAGGGGAGAGGAAATGCCAACCTTCTCCGTTGGTACGAACCTAACCACAGCTGCGAGAAAGTTCGCAGTGCGATCGGTAAGGCAAGCCAGGAATGATTGTT
>CAZSNX010000512.1:0-3768 GCA_964607945.1 uncultured Candidatus Obscuribacterales bacterium | reverse complement strand
AGGCAGACTTTTTTGCTCAAGTTGCAAGATCTCAACTGCTGTTGGAAGCTGATTCCTGTTCAATGTGACGGTCATGTCAAGGTTGCCGGCTGTATAATCTTATGGTTTGACCGAAGCCGTGGCGGCTTTTTCTGTAGTAAAGGACATTGGAATGGGTAAAAGCAGCCAAATTACGCCGGAGGCAGGTAAGTTGACTGGCGATTGGGATGTTTCAGCGAGCGCAAGTGGGAATGTGCGGGCGGCGGCTACCCAAAATTCGAAGATTGCCGGATTCCTCGAGTTTTCCAAGATGCAAGCGCTTGGCAATGATTTTGTCATTGTGTCGGACAACGAGCTGGCTTCAGTTGTGAAGCAATTGAACTTTTCTGAGAATTGGCAAGCTGTGCAGGCGAAATTGGCACGCGCCCTGTGCGATCGTCATTTCGGTGTAGGCGCCGACGGACTGATAGTAGCGAAACCGACAGACCGACCTGATTGCCAGTTGAGTTGGCAGTACATTAACAGCGATGGGTCCACGGCTAAAATGTGCGGCAATGGATTACGCTGTTTGGCCTTGTGGGCGGTTGCCAACGAGTGGGTGAGTCCGCCTGAGTTTAGCGTGTTTACGGAGATCGGAGCCGTGCCGGTGCAATTTGCCAGTGCCGACTGTATTACGATCGATCTTGGGCAACCGATTCTGGGCAGCGGGCAAATTCCGATATTGGGGCCGGAGCGAAGCCCGGTACTGCGAGAAAAATTGAATTTAGGCGGCATGGCATTTGAATTCAGTAGCGTAAGTATGGGCAATCCGCATTGTGTCGTATTCAATCCGTCCCTGGACTGTAAGGACTACGAGCGAGTGGCCAATGAAATTCAAAGTTTGCCGCTGTTTCCCGAGGGGGTCAATGTAGAGTTCGCGAAAATCGAGTCGCGCGGACATGTTCGAGTCGAGGTTTGGGAGCGCGGGTGTGGACGCACTTTGGCTTGTGCGACCGGCGCTGCAGCGACCCTGGTGGCAGGGGTGCTCGAAGAGCATCTGGACCGCAAAGCACGCATTGACTTGCCGGGAGGGTCGCTCGTCGTGGAATGGAGCGAGCTGGATAATCGCGTCAGATTATCCGGGCCGGCCAGAATGACGTTTTCCGGCAGCGTTGATTTGGCAGCTCTATTAACTGAAGGTGCGCAGCAATGACTTTACATCTGCAGCAACGTCAGGACGTAATCAAAAGCAGACGCGAACGGCGAAAGCTTGCCAAGCGAGCTCGGATTCGCCGGCAGATCGTTCGATATTTCTTCTTGTGTTTGCTGTTGTTTGCCGCCGCCAGCGGCTTCCTCTTTTTGCCCTGGTCGCTGGCTGATGCCGAGCGGGATATTGAAGTGCTCGGTAATCGAGTAGTTGATGTCGAACAAGTGCGTGGTGCGCTTTTAGGCTTTGTCGGCAAGCCAATTTACAAGCTCGATCCCGGTTTGCTCGAATCGCGAGTGAGATCATTAGAGGCCGTGAAATACGCATTCGTTCGGCGTTATGTGTTGCCGCGGCCGCATCTGGTGGTGCAAGTCCTGGAGGAGTTTCCCTGGGCTACGTTCTATACGAATCCGGACGGAGAGCCTGAGGCAGTAATTTCGGAGACCGGTAGATTCATTCCGATCAAAGACTTTCCCAACGTCGTTCGCCCCGAGTTTAAAATTTATGCTCAGCCTGGCTTTAAAATGTCAAAGACCGATGTTGCTCAATGGGCGGCCTGGGTGGCATATGTCGCCGCTCAAACCGGCAAAAGAGTAGACTCGGTAGATATGCGACAGCCGCAGAATATCTGGATTCAAGACGAGGACATCAGGCTTAAGATTGGTGTCGCTGACTCGACCTTGACTAGGCGATTGGGTCGGCTTGCTTCGATCGTGCCCGAGCTTGGCAAAGTCAACGGGCAGCTGGAGTATATCAATCTCGGGCTGGACAACAACATTCCGTTAAAGGTCGTGAAAATCGATCCTAAGCATCCCGGCACGCCTGTTCGGGCTGATGCCGCGCCGGCCGAGCAGTCGTCGCCAGTTGAAAACAATACGCTCTAACAGTGTTTCAATGTTGGATATAGCGTTGTAGCACCGCCTTGCCGAAATACCTGTCCAACTTAGAGGCTGGGCATAGCCCAGCCCGGGAGACGCCGCGCGTCTCCCCAACTTTTACGGTTTTCTGCGCAATCAGGTACTACTTCTTTTGAAGCAATTCTGCTTTGGCTTTGTGCCAAAGCAGCCCCAGCTCAGCCTTCGAAAGATCTTTCAGTGGTTGGGCTGAAAGTCGCTCCATTTCTCTGAACCGGGATTTGAATTTTTCGGTTGCCAAAAGCAATGATTCTTCCGGGTTGAGATCTTGCCAGCGCGCAATGTTCACCAAAGTGAACATAACGTCGCCCAGTTCGAGGTCGATATTGCGCCGGCGGCAGTCGCCCGCCGGTGCTGCGATTGCTTCTTTCAATTCGTCCAACTCGCTGTCTAGTTTGGCCCAAACTTCATCGATACTATTCCATTCGAATCCTTGCGAAACTGCCCGTTCGGATATCTTCAACGCCTGCATCAAGGCCGGAAGTGTGCGCGGCACTCCGTCGACGGCAGAGCCGGCTGCGTTGCTGGCTTTCTTTTCTCGCTCCTTTAATTCATCCCACTGGGCTACAACCTCATCGGCTGTGCTGGCTTTTGAGTCACCGAAAACGTGTGGGTGGCGGCTTACCATCTTTTCGTTGATCGAACGCGCAACACCTTCAAAGTCGAAATGACCGTTTTCCTTGGCAATCTGTGCATTGAGCACGATTTGAAGCAGGAGGTCGCCGAGCTCTTCTTGCAGCTTTGGCGGGTCCTCGAGATGAATCGCCTCCAACACTTCATAGGCTTCTTCCAGTAAGTAACGCGCCAGCGTTGTATGTGTCTGTTCTCGGTCCCAGGGGCAGCCATCGGGAGCCCGCAGCCTAGCTATCGTAAGAATGAATTCATCGAGATTAGTAGTCATGGATGATTTACCGGATGCCAACGTAATGAGCCTAACACAGACATCTGCTATATTTGAACTCGATTGCAAGTTATGACTTTGTAGGTCATGAACACCTGATCTCTGATGAGGGGCGGGAACCGTGGATGTTTGTGTAATTGGCGCCGGATACGTTGGTCTGGTAACAAGCGCGTGTTTGGCTTATTTCGGCAATAAAGTAGTAGCTGTCGATGTGGACGAGCGACGATTGACCACACTCAGAAGTGGCAATCTGCCGTTCTTCGAGCCTGGCTTGGAAGAATTCGTCAAGCACGGCACGTCCAGTGGGACACTCGAGTTCACTGCTGATCTGGCTTCAGCGGTCAAGCGTTCTGACATCGTATTCATCGCAGTCGGCACTCCATCCAAGCCAGACGGCGAGCCTGACTTGTCACAGGTGATGTCGGCGGCAAAGGCGATCGGCGGAGCGCTGGATGAATCGAGGCGGCGCATAATTGTCAATAAATCGACGGTGCCGGTCGGTTCAGGCAATTGGGTCGATATGCTTGTCAGTCAGGGATTGCAGACCGTACAAGCGGTACCGGCACGAAGTTCCAAAGTGCATGCTCCTTCTTATTCGGTAGCCAGCAACCCGGAATTCCTTCGTGAGGGCAGCGCGATTATCGATAGTCTTTATCCCGACAGAATTCTGGTGGGTGCAGGCGATGAAGAATCAGTAGAGCGAATGCGCCAGTTGTATAAGCCGATTCTAGATCAAAGTTTCGAAGCGCCGAAGTTTGCTCCCAGACCGGCGCAATTTGAAGATGTTC
>CAZSNX010000511.1:0-3769 GCA_964607945.1 uncultured Candidatus Obscuribacterales bacterium | reverse complement strand
AGCACTTTCAAGTAAAGGGAGCTGCGCTGGAGGAATATGTGCAACGAATTTTGTTTCAGGAAGATTCGTAGAATCAAATCTGCCTGGCTTGGCTCGCACGATTGTTGAGCCTGTTACTTGTGCGGGTGGGAAGAGTAACCGCTGGATAAATTGTCGTAGAATAGCTGTGCCGAGATGGCAAAATGAGGTCCACAGCGGAGTTCGCTTAGAAAATGATCAGATTGAATAAGCCGGTTAAATTGATGGAATGGGGCGAGGGAACCAATACCGTCAATCAAGTGTGGACCGAAATCGGGCAAGGCAGTATTCGAACAGCCAAGCAACGAGACGGACTGACCAGTCTGGAAATCGAGCTAAAAGGTCAGCTTGAGAAGAAAAACAGGAAAGATAACTCGATCAAAGTTGTGCAACAGGGTGAAGGAATGGCGGCCCGCTCTCAACATTGGGGCGAGGTAGCGATGGGCAAGTTGCGTTCGATCGAGAGTGCTTCTGGTAAGACCTTAATCAATATCGACATACCGACTGCCGCAAAAATCAGCAATTCTCACGAAGTGTAAGTCTTTAGTATCTGCTGCCTATTGGCTACAGAGAAGGTTGCGGCTTGCTGGAAACCTTGGTGGTTTCCACGAACTGTTTCAAAGCGGTTCCGATTTCCTTTTGAAAGTTCTTCAAAGCGAACGAGACTAAAAACTTAGGGATGATCGGACCAGTGTCCACCGCCAATGTATAAATCACGGCACAGCGATTGCCCTTGTCAATCGGTGAGAGTTCCCACTTCCCAATCACTGTCTTGAAATTGCCATCAATAACCTTCCAGTCAAGGACGGATGGCTTTCCACTCAAATCATTGATTGTGTGCTGGCGTTGTGTCCTGACAAAGACGTGCGGCTTGAGATCGCTTTCGGTCCAGACAAGATGGCCTTCCTGTTTGGTGACACGGCAAGATTCAAGCCGTCTGAACATGTGCGGGTATTCAGCGAAGTCGGTCAGGACTTGCCAGACTGTCTCCGGTGGAGCATTAATTACAAATTTTGTGCGTACCTCCGCCAGCTTATCCGCCCCTTTGACTACTCTTTGAGAGACCGTCACGGACTCAATAGCGGCAGGCTGCCCACCAAGCGATATCCGCGAGCTGGACTTGTCCTTTTGTGGTGACGAGGCAATTCCCGCTGGTTGACATTCGGTGACGAGTGACGATGCAATCAATAAGGAGACCAAGATTCTGCTACAGCGCGATAAGGCAGAATAAGTCTGGGAGCGTTGGGTCACGACGAAGGAATCCTTATCGGGGAGCTGCGGCTATCAAGTGTCGCATTGAGGGCACAGGTTCCGACCGAGTAAACATAATGGCATGCGGAGCCGGGCAGGTCAATTTAGAAAGAAATTGTCATGAGTTTATCTAAACCAAGTGCAAAACGGGGTCACTTGCGACGAATAGCCGACTTTTCCCGTCAAAACGGTCTGTTGACCGGGCTTGGATAAGGCGGTAATTCGACCGTTGGGATCAACTATCGCCGATGGCCCGGAATTGGCGGCAAATACAAAATACCGCCCGCTTTCAACTGCTCTCAATACGGAGAATGCCAACATCTGCTTGCCAATTTGTGAATCATGAAACCAGGCCAGATCGGAGATATTGGCCAGAAGGGCACCACCTAGGCGGGTGCTTGAAGCAACCAGCTCAGGCGAGAGGGTCTCGAAGCAGATTAACGGTGCGAGTTTTCCCGATAAGAGCGGTAACACGGCTGGCTCCTTGCCGGCAGAAAATCCACCGCCGGAAGGAGTGTTGGTCAGTTTCTTCAGCCAGTCTGGCATGTATTGAACGAGATACGGTGTATATTCGCCAAACGGCACTAGTAAACGCTTGTGATAACAAGTACGAAGGAATTGTCCTTGGCTGTTGATGCCATACGCAGAATTATACGGATGCTCCGGCGAGTCACGGTCCATCGCCCCGACCACCAGATCGAGCTGCCGATGCTTGGCGGCTAGAGTCAGCACTTCGATTGTTTCGGGTTGCTCGCGCAGATAGGTAGGAATTGCACTTTCTGTGAGAATGCAGACGCCTCTGGGGCAAGCATCCATCATCTTGAGATATCTGCTTAGAATCTCCGTTAGGGTGAAACGGTGCTCGGTTTTTTGCATGTCGATGTTGATATTTCCCTGCACGATTGACAGATTGGTCGTAGCGCGAGGATGGTTGGCAGTCAAACTGGAGAGCCCTGCTGCGTATGTGACTGCCAGTAGGAGCGCAATTGTCATCGTTTGGCGAACCGCAGCTCCGTTGGTCGGTGCCGCCAAAGATTTCCAGTTGACTTTACGCGAGACGGTAGCAAGTAAGCCGGCGATTGCGACATTTGTCGAAACGATTAAAAAGCTTATTCCGATGCCCCCTACCCAAGAAGCCGCCTGCAGCAGCGGCAAGCATTTGTACTGAGAGTATTCGATCATCGACCAGGGCACTCCCAGGGCGTCCGGAGCATTGCCGACTTTGTTTTCGATCAGCACCCAGAGCAGCGGAATTAGAAATAAAGTAGGCAGGTGCCAGCGTTCTTCCAGTTTGCGAGGCAAGAAACCGCCGGTTAATGGAATCAAACGCACTAAGCTGGCAAACAGTCCAATGATCAATCCCTGATGTAGAGAGACAATCAGCCAAGCCGCTCCGGCCAGCAGCAGACTTTGCCAGTCGTTGAATCCGAGCCAGTTGAGAGGAGCAAGAGCCAAGTACCAATTGAGATACACCAGGTTATAGGCGGTTCCGAATGCCAGCCCTTTTAAGAATGCAGCAAGTACATTCTTGCTTCCCGCTAATAGCAAGAGCAGAGGAATAAGACCGACCCATGCCATAAACCACTGATCCAGCCCGGGCGCCGATAAACCAAGCACGGCTCCGGCTGCGATAGCGGCGCTGAACTCCACCCAAACCGATCTTTCGTCGACTTCGATGTTTTGTTTGTTTTTTGCCTTTTTGCGGCGTTTCTTGGCAGTTGCTGGCATTATTTGATCTGCATCAGGCGGTGCCGAACTAAGTTCTTGCCGGCACCGCCATGTACGCTGTTATGCGTTTGGCTTGGGCTCTCTCTTTGCCAGTTCAGCCTTTACTTTCGCTTCTACCTCAGCAAATACTTTCGGATTCGCTTCCAACCAAGTGCGAGCAGCTTCTCGTCCTTGACCGATTCGTTCGTCCTTGTAGCTAAACCAGGCACCCGATTTCTTTATAACATCAAGCTCTGCAGCCATGTCGATTACGCAGCCGGCTGAATTGATGCCGCGACCATATACGATATCGAATTCTGCAATTCGAAAAGGCGGCGCAACCTTGTTCTTCACGACTTTGACTTTGACGCGGTTGCCGTATTCAGTGCCATCTTTCTTCAAGGTTTCAATCTTGCGTATGTCGAGGCGGATCGATGCGTAGAACTTGAGAGCTTGACCACCAGTGGTGGTTTCCGGATTGCCGTACATGACGCCAATCTTTTGGCGCAGCTGGTTGATGAAGATGATAATTGAACGAGTCTTGCTCACTACGGCTGTCAGCTTTCTCAAAGCTTGGCTCATTAGTCTGGCTTGCAGACCGGGCAGAGAGTCTCCCATCTCGCCTTCAATTTCAGCTTTGGGAACCAGGGCGGCAACCGAGTCTACGATTACCAGGTCTACGGCACCGGAGCGCACCAATTGCTCGGTAATTTCCAGCGCTTGCTCACCAGTGTCCGGTTGAGAGATTAAGAGCTCTTCTACATTTACTCCTAATGCTCTAGCGTAATCGGGG
>CAZSNX010000510.1:0-3772 GCA_964607945.1 uncultured Candidatus Obscuribacterales bacterium | reverse complement strand
TTCGTTCGACCGACCCGGAGGAGGAGGCGGCGGCGGCGGGGGAGGAGGAGGAGGAGGTGGTGGTGGTGGTGGTGGCGGTGGCGGCGGAGTACACGGGCAGCCGCAGTCAGGCTGGCAGGCACAGCCGGCCCGGCAGTTGGACCCGCAACCGCAGCTGCAATTGCCCGGAGGCGGGCTGCTGCAGTTGCCACCGTTGTTCTTGACCGACATGAGCACTCTGACGAGCAGCTCACTGCCGGCCAGCGATTTGTTGCCGTCCGGTCCCACCTTCTCGGCACTGGCATCGATGGCGACATGCGCGTCGGCTTGCTTGTGGCAAGTCGTGGCGATGTCTCCCATTTTGTCCAGAGCGTCGTCGGTGGCCAGCGCCGCGCCGCGCCGAAGCAGATCGCGATACTGCTCGTTGCGCGACTTACGTTCGCCAGCGGGCGTGCTGGCTGGTTGATTGGCGACCGCCAGTGCAAGCGGTGTGACGCAACACTGACAATGGTCGTTGTCGCAGATGAGCAACCGGCCTTCCTTCTGGGAAGCCCTGGCGAGCGCGATACAGTGATCGACTTGCTTGCTCGTCTCCTCCTTGCTGCCGGAGTTGTCGATCTTCCGGTGCGAGAGTGCCGCCTTTGCCTTCTGGGGCCACAGTTTACCGATGCGGAAGAGCGCTTCCTGCTCGGTCACGTTGTCGCGCGCCATCAGGCGTTGGACCTGCACTGAAAGTGAGGAGACCACTACCCAGATTTCGTCGAACATCGCCTCGAGGTTCGACTCATGCAGAAGTGGCATTTCGACCGCGACGATTGCATGTCCGGCGGCGGCGTGTTTGCGAAGCAGCTCTTCGGTGAGCGCAAGGATGGATGGGTGGAGAATGGCCTCCAGATCGGCCTTGCTTTTTGCATCTGCAAATGCGGCTTTCCGCAACTTGCTGCGGTCGATCTGACCGGTAGTGGCATCGACCAGATCGGATCCGAAGCGTTGGATCACTTTCTGGTAAGCCGAGTTGGGATCGGAGCTTGGCGTGTCGAGCAACGAGTGCGAGATTTTGTCGGTGTCTTCCACCGGAATCCCTGCTGCTCGCGCACAATGCGCAATCAAACCCTTTCCGCAGGCGATGCTGCCTGTGAAGCCGAGGACATAGGGTCGCCCGGGGGCGCCCGCCTCTCCGTGCCCGGCTTGGGCTGAAGACTTTGTCTCGTTCATAGAAAGGTTCCTTTGTGTAAGCGCTTCGACGTCAGCAGTGCTGGACGCCTTTGCGTTTCTTTGACGCACAGAGGTCGACGGTTTGAAGCCGTCTCAGCCGTGCTGAACGTTGGATTGGACTCGAAGTGGTGCCAATCGCTGATGCTTTTAGAACAGTCAAGCAGCAGCGTCTGGCTGTTTCGAGTCGTGTAGTAAACTCTTGCTGGCGCGTGATTCGGCAAGACCGGTCACGTGCCGCCAAGGCTCGGACGTCGCTGGAAGAAGCGTTGCAGCCTGAGTGCGTATGCGGACAAACTACTCCCATTGCTCAAGCTACTGGAGCCTGAACTTGGGAGAGCTTTACCGAATGAGCTTATTGGCTGACTTTCGCTTGCTTTACGTGACGTGCCATGTTGTTTGGAAACAGATGTAAACAACCCTATAAGGCCTTTTTGGCTGAAATCAACCTTTCAATTTAACTAATATTCCTGTCATGAGTGCTGATCAGAGGCATCTGATAGCCCCGGAATGAATTGGCCGTGCGGTTGCCGGAAAGGATGTCGAACGGTGGATTTTATGTCTGGTTCTTGAGTTCTGATTAACAGACGTGAATGGCGCAGGTGCGCGAGACAGTTGTAGAACTCCCACTGAATGCGCGCTCATCCGGCTCGTTCGACCGACTGTGACAGCAGTTACCGATCAGATGCGGATCAGCCCTGAGCTCAGATGATCACGACATCGCCGCCGCGCTGAGTACCAGTTTCCAAAGCTAGAATCGCCTTGGCGATCAGCTCGTTTGGTTCTCGCGCATGGGCTGGAAAGGAGGCACAACCGAGGCTGGCAGTAATGTAAACTGCTTCGCCGCCGATATCGGTCACTTGATTGCGAATCTTTTGACGAATGCGCTCCGCAGGCACCTTAACGCCGTTTGCATTGGTTTCTGGAAAGATGATTGCCAGGACTTCTGCGGAATATCGCGCAGCATAGTCGACATCTCTGACCGATCCGAGAATTGCATCTGCCGCCAGTTTAACCAGCTTCTCACCAGCTGGTGCCCCATACATCTTCTTCACTTCCTTCGTTCCGTCGACCGAAATCATGCAGAGAGCCACCGGACGCTTATAACGCATGCCGCGCTTTAGCTCATACTCCAGTTTCTTGAGAAACTGTCGTGAATTGAGAAGACCGGTTTGAGAATCCAGCAATGCCTGAGCTTCCAGCTCTTCGGGCCTGGATTGCGCCAGACTCTGCTGGGTGTCACGCAGCAAGGCGCTTGGATCGATCGATCTTGTTTGATGCTGATTGGTGGGAGTCCCCCGTCCGGGTGCTGCTCCGCCCGAATAAGCGTCGCTGCGCAGATTGGCGAGCTTGCGCTGAAAGGGCGATTCCCGCCCAGACCATGCCCACTCTTCGTCCTTTGGATTCTTGGCCATTACCGACTCACATTCAAGGCGCCCACTACACCCATTCTATTCCCAGAGGGCTGAAGTGATAAGCAGATTATTTATCTGCAGCCGGCGAAAGGCTAATCGGGCTTGCTGGCTCAACCCAATCGAAGCACTCAGTTTAACCGGCTGGGGCTGCCTGCTTAAGTACCGGCTCGTTGAAAGCGGCGCGCAGATAGCGCGCTAGCCCGATTGCATATTTGTAAACTGGTAGTTGACGTCCACCCAGCAACAAAACCAGCAGATTACGAGCACGATAGCGAACACTATCCAGAACCACTGCACGAACGTGAGCTCTTCAGGGTCCAGCATCGCGGCACCAAGCCTCAAATCAGTACCATCATGCTAGAAAATAGCACGCAGTAGGAATTCAAGCCAATGTCGGTGCAGAGCTCGACCTCAGCTTGCCTTCCCGTATAATCATGAGTGCTGGTTGGGGAGGCTGCGGAAATCTTGAATAAGTCCGATCGTCCACAAGTTATCGGAATCATACTTTGCGAGAGAGTCTTGCAGGATGTTCTGCGCCGCGATGCGATCTCTTGCATAAATATTCATAACGGAGTGTCGGTTCAAACCTTTCCAGCTGTGATTCCGCTGGTCTACGCATTTGCTCAACTGACCGGCTCTCACAGTGAATTCAGCTATCAATTTCGGATAGTAGACAGGCAAGGACAGATTATCGCCAGCTCGCCGGTTGCTAAGGTTGAGCCGCTACCCAACCGGAATATGACTCATAAAATCATCAGCGCTTTTACAGGACTGACATTTCGCGAAGAAGGCATGTATAACATCGTCTTGTCCTTGGAAGGTCAAGATTCAGGTAGCCTGCCGTTTCAAGTCGTGCAGATTTCCCCGGAAGCGGTTTGCTAAGCGGATGTGTTCGCTTGTCTCGATGTGATTCGTTGCCATGCTTTGATTGGTGCTAATTGGCCGGCTGCTTCCATTTAGACGGTGTGTGACAGCTATCCAAGACTGCTGAATGGATCGTGTCTTTTGGTAGCTTATGTGGTATCAAAACTCGATTTGCAGATAATTGACTGTTGGTAAGACGCCACTTTCTACCTGGGTTTTGCCGGCTTTACGATGGTGGTTGAGCCATGCTTTACGGTTGCTGCGGATTTTTGACCAGCCAGAGCTAATACTTGCGGCGCATC
>CAZSNX010000509.1:0-3777 GCA_964607945.1 uncultured Candidatus Obscuribacterales bacterium | reverse complement strand
CTACTCAAGAACTCAATGAGTTAAATGCCGCCATATCGACACGGGAGAGAAAGTTCGCCGAAATGATGAAAACCGAACTCATTTCGGAGCTAGAGTTGGAAGTTAGCCGCAAGAAGTAAAATGCAGATCAAAAAGCCAGTCGTTGTCTATGACGGAAAGTGCCGTTTCTGCATCCAACAGGTGGAGCGCATAAAGCGGTTCGACTCCGTCAATCAATTCGAGTATGTCGCTCGACAAACAGATGGGCTTGAGGCAAGATTTCCAATTTTGGCCCGGTCCGATTTCAATACCGGCATGCGCTTTATCGGCATAGATGGAAAAGTTGACGTCGGTGCCGATGCTGTCTATCAGATTTTCAAGCGTTTGCCTGGCTTCGGAATAATTGCCTGGATTTACTGCCTGCCAATCTTCAAACAAGCGGCTCGCTTAGCTTACGCATGGATAGCTGCAAACCGAAAGAAGTTAGGACAAACCTGCGAGGCCGATGCCTGCAAGATTTCAGATCCGACCCAACACAGTTAGAGATGACTCGATGAACGTAGAACAGATCATCAAACTCCTAGACCTTAAGAAGCACCCGGAAGGTGGATATTATCGCGAGACTTACCGAAGCGACGACTCTCTTGCTTACTCAGCTCTGCCAGCAGGTTACGGCTCCGATCGCTCAGTGGCAACATGCATTTATTACTTGTTGACCGCTGAGACTTTCTCCTGCATGCACAAGGTCGCCTCTGATGAAATCTTTCATTTTTATTTAGGAGACCCGATTGAAATGCTTCAACTGTATCCCGATGGCAGCAGCAAGACTTTCAGAATCGGACCAAATCTTGCGCAAGGTGAAACACCTCAGCTTCTAATTAGACGCGGTGTATGGCAGGGGTCAAGAGTGATTCCGGGTGGAGACTTCGCCTTGATCGGAGCGACAGTGGCACCCGGATTCGATTTCGCTGATTACGAAGAAGGTTCGCGTGCCGAACTTGCCAAAGTCTATCCTCAAGAGCAAGAGCTGATCACGGCTTTGACCAGAAAGCCGTAAAGCAAGACAGCCCGGCGTCCCTTCCAGCCCAGAGGAAGCTTAGACCATCTGAGGCAGCTATTGCAACTTGAACACTTAGAGCAGGCTGTTAAAGTTTTGACTGCACTTTGGTTGACGGGTCCATCAGCATGCGGATTGGCGGATCGCCCTTCACGACTTGCATTTCAATTTCCGCTCCATCGAGCAAGTCAATCAGAGATTGTCCGACGATCTGGCGGCGCCAGCCTTCCAGCAGTGCCACCTTGCTGTAGTCGACTTTACCGTCTCGATGAAGTCTAATCAAATTTTGCAAGTCGTTTCTGCTTGCCACCAGCTCCGGTGCCAACTCAAGGTCATAACAGATAATCTTTTGTACCGCAAACAAAATATCGCCAATTAAGACTTCCCGCCTGGGAGGAGTTTTCGACGATGGCCAAATCGGGCAGTCCTCATCCGGGAGTTTCACCCCGCGCTCTACTGCTTGCATAATCTGTCCGCCGTATTGCCGGATTTGATCCGGTCTGACACCGCGAATACGTAGTATTTCATCCGCTTTGTTTGGTGGGCGGCGACCTAACTCCAGCAAAATGTTATCGCCCAGAATACTTCTAGTAGGCTTGTTAATTCGGCAAGCTTCTCTGTCGCGGAATGTACAGAGTTCACGCAAAACAGCCAGTCCGCGCCGGGACAGCGCGCTTGCTCCTTTCACTCGCAAGAATTCCATCGAATGGTCAACTGCATAGTAATCAGCACTACAGTAGCGTTGGCACTCTTCTTCAACCCAATGCAATCTGCTGTCTTCTTCTAGTTTCTGAGCTAGCTTATCGTAAATCGGCAGAAGATGGCGAACATCATCGAGTGCATAATGAATTTGCGAGTCCGTGAGCGGCCGGTTCATCCAATCAGTAAAGCTCTCTGTCTTGGAAATGCTCACATTCAGAAGTTGATTGAGCAACTTGCCATATCCGACCGGATAGCCGAATCCGGTAAAACCTGCCGCCAACTGAGTATCGATAATCCGCTGCGGAACCAGTCCAGACCAGCTATGAACGAGATCTAGATCTTGCTCTGCAGCATGCAACACCACCAGAATATCTGGATCTGCTACTTTCTGCCACAGGACATTTAAATCCGTAAGCGCCAGCGGATCGATAATGTAAGCATTCTTGTCGGTTGAAACTTGAACCAGACACAATTCGGGATCGTATGTCCGCTCCGGAATGAATTCGAGATCCATCCCGAAACGACCGCATTCATCTATCTCCGAGCAAACCTCGTCCAACTGCTTCTTACTCGTTACGATCGACATACTTTCTAGGTTTCCGATTAGCTTTCCGATCGAATGAGCGTATTGCGAGACCACAGCAGCGAGCCGGTTCTTCCGATCACGACGCTACATTGATGTTCAACCTTTGGAAGTGGAAAGTCCAGACCGTCAATATCAAGCCTTCCTATCTCCAATCCTGCCCCCAAGGCAATGGCAGCCGGTCCAGCGGTGTCCCATACTTTCAACTTGCCTGAAAGATGAATGAACATATCAGCTGCGCCGTCAAGAATCTTGCCGACTTTGAGCCCGACACTGCCCGACTTTATCCACTCTACTTCGGGCAACTCGCTAACCCATGGATGATTCTTGCGATCTCTAAAACCCATCATGACACGTGTAATGCCGGTCGCTTCCAGCGGCATCAATTCGTCAACTTGATGCGCATCTGCTCCATTCCTGCTAACCCAGGCACCAAATGTCGGGCCACCGAAATACAAAGTGTCCGAAAAAGGCGCATAGACCCAACCGAAAACAGGACTCATACCTTCCAACAATCCAATCATGACGGCATACTGCCCATCATTTCTGATGTAATTGTCTGTTCCATCGATCGGATCAACCAGCCAGATCCTATCCTTGGCGTTGCATTCGGTCGGATGAATATCCTCTTCCGAAATGACCACATCAGCCGGGAATCGCTCCTTCAACTCCGTAGTAATCAGCCGGGAAAGCTCGATATCCGCAGCAGTCACTTTGTCTTGCGGTCCAGATTTTTCGGATATCGTCACACCTTCACGCATCTTAGCCGCCAGACGACCGGCACGCCGCGACAGATCGCATAGATTCAAGATGTCCGCATCAGTAAGTTGTGGAGATTTAGTCACTTCAACAGCAGTCAAGCCAGTGGATTCCCTTAACGACAGCGATCCCAATACATCCTTGCATTAAAATCATGAGCCAATTTGTCGTCGAGCAGATCGGCGACATATGCCACATTCCAGACCATGCTGTCCAGCTCTTCTTGATCGAGCGCAACTGTTGGACGTTGAGCAACTACCAGCACAATATCTTCATGCGTAGAAAGAGCACAGCTGCTCAAGTCCGTATTGACATCCAGCAGATGTCTATAGAAAGCTTCTTTATTTTGGTCAGGTATGTGAACGAGCGGAGCAGTTATTCGCAAAGTGGGACCGGTGTTTGTGTCCTGCACGAAAATATAGACTCTGGCGCTACCTTCGGTCACCCACCAACCGTAGCCTTCGGCACCATCCAGCAAATGTTGCTGTGGGTCCAATCCACGCTTCCTGAAGTAATACTCCACCATATGATGGACTTCCTCCACGGTACCGTGGCTTGCCTTGCTCGCTCCAAATAGCCCCATTTTCTCGTTCCTTTCTATAGAGCGCGTCCACCTGGAATGACGGATTTTGACTGTCGAGTTTCCAAGTGACGGTTACAGCTCGATTCCAAGTATACCGGCTAAACCCCCAAAACC
>CAZSNX010000508.1:2443-3778 GCA_964607945.1 uncultured Candidatus Obscuribacterales bacterium | reverse complement strand
TTCCACGCCGGCTTCCTTGGCTACCGATAGAATTCGAAGGGGATTCTCCTGCACCCATTCACTGGCGTCTTTGGGAGCCGATATCACGCCATCCGTGCCGATATGCGGGCGGTTTGCAGGCGAGTCGGTCTGGGCCAACCGATCGAAGTTGGCTGCCCGATGTGCGCGCGTACCTTCGCTAATGCTCCGCTGGTTCTTTGATCTTGCCGCGCTATCGTCAACCGGCTTGACTGACCCTTCTTCAGCCGGTTTCGGACCGTGCATCTCGCCACCGATGTCCAGCACGTCCTTTGGCGTGACCGAAACTTTCAAGGCGTCTTCTTTCACGAAGCGCAGGCTGCCATCCTTGTTGGTGCCCTCGAAGCGCCAGCCGCCTTCTATCTGTCCGTTGGCGCGTTGCACGTTGAATCGTTCGCCTAACTTCAAATCGGCGTCTGGATTGTGTTTTGCGAAATCAGCCGAGTCGACGCTTCTGATTGCGTCATGGGCCAAGACAATCTCGTTGGTTTGATGGTCTATAGATTCGACCTTCCAACCAGGAGTATCTTGATAGTGCACTCGGTCTCCGACCTTCATTCCCAGGTCGGAAGCGCGCAGTTCACGTTGACCGACCTCCCTCACGATGTCTGCACCGGATTTGTGATACTTCAGGTCTCCGGCGATTATCTTTTGACGGGGGTCATAGATCTTTGGACCGTTGCCTGTATCGATTGTGGTCCAGGCGTGGTTCATACTCAAACCGTGGCCACCGCTGTTGCCCCTTACCAGGGTCACCTTCAAGCCGAGCTCGTCACCGAGCACTTTCAGTAAGAGCGCTTGCTGGCTGCACACACCTTTATTCTCTTTGATGAACTCGCCTAGAAGTATTCTTTGCCCGCCATGATCGGCGTTGAAGTTGTGGTACCAGTGGTCGAGCGCCGCTTCGCCGCCGCGGGCATCTACCATGTCCCGTGGCGTGAGAAGTTCTTTGACGTATTTAGTCAGGGCCTCTGCTCTTTCAGTCGGAGGTAGATGAGAGAATCGCTGTTTGGCATCTGCAATTACTTCTCTAAGAACTGGATCGTTTGCCCGGTCTACAACGGTCGCTGGTCGGCTGGTAGCTTGAAACTCGCCTTCACGATTGAAAACGCGCTTCTGTCCGGCGTTCGAGAAGCCGTCTTCAAGCTTGCCGGAATATTCGTGTTTTAGAGCGTAATCGTTCGCCTGCCGAACAGCCTCTACTGATGGTGCGCGCTTGGCCGTCATTGTGTCGCGTGAAAGTGCGTCCGGATGCGCTTCGAGAGAGACAAGTCGCAGCGGTTCACCGTCTTTTGCAAGCCGAACCGAATCGGTAGG
>CAZSNX010000508.1:0-2433 GCA_964607945.1 uncultured Candidatus Obscuribacterales bacterium | reverse complement strand
GCTTGAGGTAGAATTTGTCCGCCCGTTCGCTGTTGATCACTTGACCGCTCGAATCTATCTCGGCTAGCGTGCCTTTGTTGAGCTTGTATGTTTTTCCGTCGCGCTCTATAAATGTTCCGTTAGTGGAAGTGTCGCGTAGATATATGCCGTTGGCGTCCATTCCCACGGTGGCATGCCGGGAGCTGATTTTCTCTGACGTCAAGCCGTGCATTCCTCGACCGAGCTCGATTGGACCGTTAGCAGGGTCCAATGTGCGCGCGCCAACTTTGACCGCGTAGGTTGCTTGCTGCTCTCCAGCAAATGGCATTTTCTGATCGCTGCGCCCGACTGTTATCTTGTCGCCCGGCTGCAAGACATGCTCTTGTCCGTGCGGCACTTTGTGCCCGTTTACGTAAGTCCCATTCTTGGAGGGCTTGTCGGCCGTTCCGTCGCTCACCAGGACTCGCCCGAATTCGTCCATCCTGATTCTGGCTTGATCTCGGCTTGCCATCGGATTGTCAATCCGGACATTGGCTTGGTGAGAACGGCCGATTGTCAATTCATCACCAGGTTTCAGTTGGTGATCGCCAACCTTGTAGACTGTCGTCGGTTGCGTATGATCTTGCGGAGGCGTGTGGAAAATCTTGAGTTCGACCGCATCTTTTCCGTGACCGAGCATTATGTGATCGCCTGGATGAATGACAGCCTTTTCGTTTTGTTGTAGTTTTCGTCCATTCAGGTATGTGCCTGAAGTCGAGCCAATGTCCTGCAACACGACTCCTTCTCTACCGAAAGTTACTTTGGCATGCTCGCGGCTGATGACCATGGAGTTCTTTTCTTCAGTAGATTGGATCTTGATGTCAGCTTTATCTCCCCGTCCGATCGTTATTTCTGCCTTCTCGGCAGTATGCATCTGCTTGCCGTCGAGGGAGATTTGATACTGTTTGTATCCTTCTGTTGGCGGCGCAAGTGGAAGCAGGTCTAGCGGGCGAACCTCCTTCAGGAAGCGGCCGAGGTCACCGACGATGGTGCGGTTGAGCGGCAAGTCTAGCTCGTGTGGGCGAACCTGCTCTCGCGAGATTGCAATCAGATCTGGATGCTCGATCAGCTGGACCTTTCCGTCTGCTCCCTGTCCACCTTCTATCCACACCTTTCCGGCGGGGTCTTTCGGATCGTAGTAGGTCTTTTGTCCGGCGACTTCTACTTCTTGGTACTTCCTCTTCAACTCTCCGACCGAAACGTCCCTTACTTCAGGCTGGTGCTCCGCCGGTTCTGAGCCGCGCACAATCAGCATGTTTGGATCTTTGCGATCGACAGCAGCTATTACATGCTCTTTCCCGTTAATATCGACACGAGCACTTATTGCAAATTGATCAGCCTTGAGAATGACCGGGCGGGCCGGCGGAGCTGGTGGCTGGTCGAATGGCGAGCGCGGAAGTTGTTGAGCTTCAGCTGGCTTGGAAGCCCGCCGATCGGCTGCCGGTTCGGGCGCTTTGGGCGGAGCCGGCTTGTCTGGCACTGGCTCCGCTGCCTTTGGACCAGCTTTCTGAGGGTTCAGATCGAGATTGGGATCAGACGGCTTGACAGCGATAATACTGCGGTCTTCTAGCAGCTGCAATTTCCCGCCGATTTCAAACGGTTCGTTGTAGACTTTCCCGTCCGGACCTCGAAGCATATTCATTTCGCCGATCTGGACTTTTCGAAAGTCCTTCAACTGTTCGTTGGTTACCGGTTTCATGTTGAAGTCAACCGCCCAGTGCTCCGCTCCCGGCTCTCGCAAGTAGAGCTCGCCGGTGACGCTGTCTGGTCCTAAGTTATTGTATTCGCGTCCTTTATAGAGAGCTTTACCTTCCCCTTCACGGGCCATGGTGGCATCAAGCGGACGTCCGCTTTCGCCATCTTGGCTGGCACGGCTCAAATCAATCGAATGCATGCTGTCCATCGTGTCGCCGCTGAGCGAGTCTTTGATGTCCTTACTCTGTTGACTTGCGTCGTGACTAGACTCCTGCTTGTTTCCATGCGAGGTGGTTGAGGTCGGATCTGGTTGTGCTTGCTTCTGTTTGGGTTCCTGCTTGGCGGGTGCTTGTGTCTGCTGGTGCTCGTCTTGAAGTCCATGTGATTGTGGTTGTTGAGTGTGCGCGGTGCCCTGTCCTTGCGAGTCTTGGAGTTTGTCTTTGGGCAATCCATGCTGTTGACCGGGAGCTTGTTGGCCATGTTGACCGCTCGTGCCCGTACCGGCTCCTTGTTGCGAGAGCAGTTGTTGATCTTGCTGCAATTGGCTCTCGACCGATTTCGGACCTTTCTCCCCACCGAGCTGTCCTTGCTCTTGTTTTTGAGCAAGTGGCTTCTGCTCTTTGGTCGGAGTTTTTTCTGAATCGACCTTTCGGGACAAGAATTGTTCCGGTGCCTTCTCGGTTGTCGGACGCACTGCTCCTGTTTGATCCTTAAGTCGTT
>CAZSNX010000507.1:2330-3780 GCA_964607945.1 uncultured Candidatus Obscuribacterales bacterium | reverse complement strand
CGACGGTTCTTCTCAAGACCGCTTTAATTCTGGCTTCAAGCTCGCTTGGGCTGAATGGCTTGACCACATAGTCGTCTGCGCCGATTTCCAATCCCTGAATCCGGTTGGATACATCAGCTACTGCTGTGAGCATGATGATCGGTGTATCAGATGTTTTGCGAATCTCACGGCATACTTCATAACCGTCGAGTTTTGGCAGCATTACGTCCAGAATGACTAGGTCCGGCTGGAATGTGTTGAACTGGTCAAGCGCTTCCTGTCCGTCAGCAGCAGTCGCTACGTTGTAACCTGCCATCTTGAGACGAGTTTCAAGAATGCGGCGGATAGAAGCTTCGTCGTCGACGACCAGAATTCTCTCTTGACTATTTTGTCCTTCCACGCTCGTTCCTTTCTCCATAATTACCGGCAACTTGCACCATGACAAGCTTCTGCTAAATCACAATCGCCGCTACATATTTATCACAATTGGCCGAAGATCTGCTGACACATTCTTCAGATCTAGTGCTATCAAGCAATGCACGATTTTGTCCGCCTTTGAATCTTTTCGGCGTTTGAATAAGCTTGGGAAGCCGCTTCGGGAAGGTTTGCTATGTCAAGAGAGTTCAGATCAAAAACTTTTAAGTATGAAACTTGAACCTGTTTTTATCCGCGCCGGGGTCTAAATGCAAGTTCTCAGCTTTTGAACAGAGATGTTGAAAACAAGCAAAATGCCCGCAAATACGAGGCATCTAATCGCCGGCTTTTCAAGTAATAACAGATCGTGTAGAACTTAAAATCAGGTGATTGTCACAAGGCACCGTCTGCGACACTGTATGCAAGCGGCTAAACCCGCGTTGTCATTCCCTTGACTGGCTGATAAGCAGTCGATTTTTTAAAATATACCCACTTAGATGAAAATTGGTACTATCTCAGCGGAAAAAATCTTGTTATTATCCTGGCACGTTCGGAGAAATGGCTTTCTCGCTTGACAATACTCGGTGTCAGTTCAATTACTAAATAAATGATGCACCAAATATGGTTGTCACTCATAAAGCCAGATCAATGCAACAAATTCTTGTTGCAAGTAAATGGAAAAGCTCTTGGTTTCTCCATCCTAACTTTAGAAAGGTTGCAAAAAGAATTTGTTGCATTTCCGAGAGTCGTGCTAAGCTTCATGGCTTAGTCTTACTAAGGAAAATTTGTTGTTAACTGCCCACCAGGCACGTAGAGGTCAGAAAGAGGAAGGATTTCGTATGAAAAAGCCCCAGTTGTGCTTATCCCTAACACTTTCACTTGCACTTCTGCAGGCAAACTTACTACAGGCGAGTGCGTCTCCGGGCTCGGCGGCGATTTGGGAGAAGCTCTCCGGAGCTCCTCAATCTAGCTCCAAGCGTAGTCAGAAGCCGACTCAGAAGAGAACACAGCAAGTGGTTCATCGCACTGCAGTGAAGAGCGCCAAACCTGCAACGGC
>CAZSNX010000507.1:0-2320 GCA_964607945.1 uncultured Candidatus Obscuribacterales bacterium | reverse complement strand
AACATATAACGCGGCTGGTATCGCCAGTGGTGGTTCCGCCGAGCAAGTTGCTCTTTTCTTCGGCAAGAATAACAGTGCAAGTCCGGCTAACAAAGAGCCGGGTGCCGCGCTTACTATTCACTCACCCATGAGTGAGCAGGAAGCTCCGGTTGCTGTTGAGAGTGCTAACGCTGTCGCCCCTAAATTGGTGGCGATGGATTCCAGCACCGCCAGTGATGCTGTCGAAATGGCTGCTGCTCCAGCTCCTGCAGCTGTTGCCAGCAATACTAAAGAAGAATCGAAAACGCTTCTTGCTCAACTTGCTCCCGACCAAATTCTGGCTGATGCCGGTGACGGTGCCACCGCATCGACACCTATTCCTCCTGTGGTCTCAGGCACGGTTGATCTTGAAGAGTTCAAGCCCAGCAACACTATTGATTTGAAAGTATCGCAATCACGCACTTTCAAATTGCGCAACAAGATTATTCGTACATCAATCAGTGATCCGGCAATTGCAGAACCGGTAGTTGTTGCAGAAAACCAGATGGTCATTCTCGGCAAGTCTCCGGGCGGATCTACGCTGGTTATCTGGGATGACGCAGGCAACTCGGTTGCTATTGACGTCAAAGTAGCTCGGGATTATACGAGCTTACAGGCTATGCTTCGCGAAGTAGATCCCCGGATCATCGTCAAGGCATTCTCTGTGGGTGGCTCAGATCGAGTAGTTCTGACCGGTGATGTGGATCACCCCGAATCAGTCATCCGCGCATTTGCCGTAGCCAATGCGTTCATGGACGACCGCGGTATGAACATTACCGTAGCTAACAGCCGCATCCTCGGGCAGCGTCCCGGTGAAGTTGGCAGCGCGGGTCAACAGGGTGGTCAGCAAGGACAACTTTCGGCTATCTCACAAGTCGATCGTTATACTTTCTTCGGCAACCAGAACAACAATATAAGCAAAGCTCAAACGATCATTTCCGACGGCGGTCGAGTCACCAGCTTGATCCAGGTTCGTAAGACACCTCTTATTGTGTTGCACACGACCTTCATGGAAATGAACTCGGCTTCGGTTCGCGAACTCGGCTTGCAGCTAGGTATCGCTTTCACCAGCCAGAGCTTCGGCTTTGCAATAGGCGGTAACCCCGCACAATCGCCAAACAACGGCGCGTTTCTGACCACTCAGCCAGGTGTCAACGGCACCTATGGCACAATGCAGAACCCGACCATTCTGGGTACTGCCACCAACCTCAGCGGTTTGCAAAACATAGCTGGTGGTGGTGCAGCTGGTCTTAACGCACTGCAAGGACTCTTCCCCAACGTTGCCACAACAACGATCAGCAACGGTGTGGTAGTTGCAACTCCAGCACAACCTGGATTCAACTTCTTCAACGTACCAGCGGTCGTTACTGGCAATCCGGTGTTCGGTAACCAGCCGTTCCTGGTTCCTCCAGGCACCAATCCGCAGTTCGGCGCCAGTACAGCTCCGGTTAATTTCTTCGGAGGCGGTTCGGCTAACAACTTCTCCAACCTTGGACAAGGTGTTATAAACGGACTTCCCAACTTGCTTGGTGGACAAGCGCTATTCGGCAGCCCGGGTGGTGCAACCTTCCAGCAGGGAGATCTTGCAAATATCTTCCAGGCAATTTCGAACTTCTCTTCCAACTCAGCCTCGCGCTGGTCAATCAACCCGACCGTGCAGGGTACGATCGGTTACTCAAGAGCTCGAATCCTGGCTGAGCCAACTCTGGTCACGATCTCGGGTGAAAGAGCAGCCTTCCTGGCTGGTGGTGAAATTCCAATTCTGCAATCAATTGCAACCGCAGGAACCGCAGCTCAGTCAATCGTGTTCGAACCCTATGGTTTGAGACTCAATATGATTCCGGTTCTGCTGGAAAACGGCACGATCAACCTGCAAGTCTCGCCGGAAGAAAGATTGCTCGACAGAGCCAATGCTTTCGTACTCCCGAACCAGGCTCCAGGTGGACCGCCCTCAACAGTTCCCGCGTTCACTACCAGAAAAACGCAAACTACTGTTGAAATGAAGCCAGGACAGGAGCTTTTTATCTCAGGACTCGTTTCGCAAAACAGCGGACGCACACTGCAGAAAACTCCTATGCTTGGTGAAGTACCGGTACTCGGCGCTCTTTATCGTTCAAAAGCATTTGCTAAGAATGAGAGCGAGCTGATTGTTTCGGTTAGACCGGAAGTTATTCTTCCCGGCACACCCGGACAACTCAAGATACCGGCTGAGCTGAATAAGATGGAAGCTTCCAGAGACCTCAACATCCTGCAGGTCGAACCGAGCACCATCGACGAAAGTCAGTATCGCAGTGGAATGGTC
>CAZSNX010000506.1:0-3781 GCA_964607945.1 uncultured Candidatus Obscuribacterales bacterium | reverse complement strand
GATAGCCTCCGCAGGCAATCCTTACCAGACGCATAATCTGATTGTCGCACTTTGGCAGAGAATCTTAGTTGTAAGGAATCTTTAGTCGATTTTAACCGGTTTTGCAGTTTTGGACTGAACGCCGGCGGTCCTTCCTTCCGGAACGTAGTCCAAGAGATCCTGTGCTACCCACGCAAAGAGCTTTCGTTGTCCATCTTCCGGATGGGCCTGATCTTTGAGCGTCTTTCGACCGAAGCGCCTGGGTGGTTTGCCATCCAGAAAGCTGATGTGGTCCAGATCTCGAAATGCTCGCACAAGATGGACGTCGCTGACCTTTTTGAGTATCGGCAACTCCGACTCCTGAATCATTGGATTTCCCTTGATAACTTCAGGCGGGAGATACAAGGAGCTGCTAATCGGCGTGATCCCGTCATTGAGCACATAAGCGTGAGAATCGGCATGCTCAATCTTTGCGGCCTGGGGATTGACCGCAACAGTAGACATCTCCTTATTTAGCATCCGCAGGCACGGATGCTCTCGTCCTAGCTGGACAGGCAGTTTGACAGTCAAATAGTGAAAAGGCGCAAGCACTGTCTCCTCGAAGAACTTGCGTTTACCGTGCATCAAGTAGATATTGACCAGGTAGCCGCCGTAGGCGATGTACTTGCTTTTGTTCTCGCGCGGGCTCTCATTGATTGCTGCAAGTTCGGGGTTGTCATCCGCTTGCGGAGTAAGCACTCCCTTCGGACCAAGACCGATTCCGGACTTGAATTTACCGACATCTGGAATGAGCTGATCGAAATTGTCCCAAGCCAAATCTTTCTGCAAGATCTTATGCCTGCTGAAGTAAAGCAAGTAGTCGAGATTGTGCACCGTCCGAGCCCAGGGCATGTACCACTGGCTGTCCAAGCTGTACTGGAACCAGCCGGGCGAAAACAACGGCGACCCATGAAATGGAGTAGCCATGCAAAAGACCAGCTCTACCGCAGATTCCACTGCCGGATCGAGCATCGCTCTTTGAGCGAGATTTCCACCCATGCTCAAGCAGAGCAGACTAACCTGCCTTGCACCAGTTGCTTGACGCAGGGCCATGATTGACTGCTTCAGTTGGGGAGCGCTGGTATCTAATGGAGCTTCGGTGTTATAGCGGTAGAAGTAAATCTTGAACTTTTTGACGAACTCAGGATTGGAAGAAAGCGACTTAACCAGCTTTTGCCAGCGAAAGTATGGCCGCTTCTCGGCTCCACCACCATGTACGAAAAGCAAGATTTTCCGGCCAGCCAACGCCGAATTGTCTTGTTGGAAAATCTCACCTTTGACAGGCGTGCTGCGCATCCTGTGCTTAGGAAGAATCGGCAAGCTGCCGGCTACAATCGAGGTCGAAACTTGCTGAACTTTCGCCTTGCCGGACTGCCTGGCAGCGGCGGTAAGCTCCGGTTTGGACCGGTCGGCAGACTCGCTGCTTACGTCCTTACCGAAACCCGCATTGAACGGTAATCCCAGTAGGACCACACCAATTATTCCGGCTAGAGCTAAGCGCTTTCTTTGATTCATTACTAAACACCAATAGTTGCCCTGGATATTTTAAATGGCCCTTGGCAATCTCATCTTTGTCCGTGACTTAATTCGTACTAAACCAAACTTTTAACTACTGGCACCGGTGCCTAACCTTGCCAGTCGGAACAATCGAGCCCGCTGTTTCCTGCGCAATTGAACAGTGTCCGCATCCCGAATGAAAGATAGGATTCTACTAATCTCTTCGGTGTTAAGGCTGGGAAATGTTTGCCTTTGAAAGTGATCGAATCGACTGCTCGAAATCGGCAGCCGCACTTTGCCGACAGGCGCAGCAGAACATCCTGGCACCGCTGGTAAATGCCGCTTGGATCGAGCCTTGCAATACTGCCACGAGCACGCTCGACAAGCTAACCGGTAACGTGCAGAGCCATCAACTCAAACCGTTGTCCGTAGATAAGTGCCAGCCTTACAGCGGCCTATTTTGGCTTCAAACTGTCTCAGCTGCGCTCGGTTCGGTAGTTCCGTATGCTTTGGCGGGCAAGTTTGCCGGAGGAGCCTTAAGAGCATACAAAGTCTCGGGAAGCGAATCAGCCGCCCAAATAGTCGGCGCAGTCGTCTATGACGGGCTGCGCTCGCTTCGTCCGGGTGAGACGCAGTGGGGAAATGCAGCGGGATCGGCGATTGCCTTTGGCATTTACGAAGGAGGCAACCGCTTAACATCGGCCGCTCCGCTCTTAACCAGGTTAGCAGTCAGACCGCTGGTCGGTGCAGCAGGCTCAACTGCTCAGTTGACCATAGCTCGTGCTGGTGATTGGCAGAACGGCAGCACGCCGAAAGTAGATGAATTTGTGCTGGCAGCGATTACCGGCGCGACCTTCTCGTCAGCGTTGCCATACGCTCAAGAGGCTCTCAGGCGAGCCGAAGACCGAGCAAATCTTGCCCTAGCATTAGGTATTCCAGCTGAAAGACACATCAAAATCAGTTATCGACCGGAGCAAGTCGGAACGCTGCGTTTCGAGCTTGAGCCTTTGTTGGCTAAGAATCGCTGGGCAAGAGTACAAACCAATGCCGATCAGACAGCCTATCGTGCCGACCGGGACCTTATTACGCTCAAGTCCGGAGCCAACGATCTCGAGCTACTTGTTCACGAACTAACTCATCGCGCCGAAGCAAAAGAAAAAATCGCCGAGCCGGCTTTCAAACTCGCGGCTCAGCAACTAGCCTCAGGCGACGATGTAAAAGCCTGGCAGATTTACAGAAGTGTACGGGCAGCCCAAGAAACACGAGCCAGGCTTTCCGAACAGCGGGCAGCAGCAGCGCTTGATCCGTCACAGCATGTATTTAGCGCAGGCGAGATAGCAGCGGCGGTTCCGGAGTTAGCGCTGCCCAACGGAATGACCTACGAACAAACGTGGCGTTCGGAATTCGTCAACTTCAAGCTAAGCGGAGGCTCATACCGTCCAGGTATTGATTACTCCGATGCAGTTGCCGGTAAGTTTTTATGGCAGGAACGCGCTCGTTTACTCAACAATGCCGCTAAGGGTAAAGAAGAGATAGCGTCATTGATGAAGACTCTCGAGACTAGATCAGATCTGGCGCTTACAGGAAAGGCAGAAATTTACCGCAGCATAAACACCTTAATCGAAGAAGCACCTCCGGCTTACTCGGTCAAATTAGCGACCGATGTTCTCAAGCTTGTGGCCGACCCCCAAGAAGTTTCGCAAGGCAAGCATCCGACCTGCGGTCCGGCCGCGCTCGAATTCGTAACCTACAGAAACAGCCCGCTCAGTGCAGTTCGACTTGTCAGCCAAGTGGCCAGATTTGGCAGTTACATAACTGGCGATGGCACAGAAATTCGCCTGAGCCGACTCGATCTAAAGCCGGAGCTCAGTCTCTGGGAACGCCCTAATTTCGCTAGCCAGCTCTTCCAGACAACCGCTATCAATTGTCACTGGCAAAGGCAAGACAGATTCATGCGTTGGCTCGACTATGAAACTTTTGTCTATAAGCAGAGCTACAAAGGCTTTCTTCGATATGAGCGGCAATCTACAAGCGACCTTAACGAGAGTCCTTATCGCTTAATTGATTACGATAGCCGTCCAGCCCAACCTATAGTTCGAAGCAGTTACGACATAAAGAACTTCGACCCGGCTGACCCTTTTATCAACAGCGCGGCTCTAAGCGACATCTACCACCAGATAGTTGGGCATCAGCGCCCAGAGGTACTTTTACCCGACTCTTTTGCAAACATCGAAGACCTTTCGTATCAATTGGTTGCCGCGAAAGC
>CAZSNX010000505.1:0-3791 GCA_964607945.1 uncultured Candidatus Obscuribacterales bacterium | reverse complement strand
GCTATCCGCAGCCTGGTGCTTACAATCCCAACCAGTTCAATCCGGGCTATCCGCAGCCTGGTGCTTACAATCCCAACCAGTTCAATCCGGGCTATCCGCAACCTGGTGCTTACAACCCCAACCAGATGAGAACGGGCTATCCTCAAGCCGGCGGTTACAATCCCGGTCAGTTCAGACCGGGCAGTCCGCAGCAAAGGCAGATCAGTTATCCGATTCCGCCAGCTTTGACCAATCGCTATCAGCCTCGCAGCTGACGCAAAGAGGTTTTCCCCGACGCGCACAGCCAGTCCGGCAACTCGTCAGAGTTGCCGGTTTGGTCTTAATGTAAATATTCCGACTATACTTTTCACTATGCAAGAGTTGTGGAGCATGTCGAAAGCAGGGAACGTTTTGTGGCCGCGAAAGTAATGCAACTGGTCAATGAGCTGACCGGCCAGGGTCGATGGGATGAGGCCTATTCGGTTTTATTGCGCTTCGCTGCACAGCAGCCGAATGATCCGCAGATTGAATATCAACTCGGAATGCTTTGCTTTAACATGGGCAAGTTTCCGGAGTCGGAGCGGCATCTCAAAACTGCTCTTTCAATCAATACGGAGTCAATTGAAGCCCATTATCAGTTGGGTTTGATCCTGCTCAAGCAAAATCGTCCGAGCGAGGCAATGGCTGAGTTTCGGGAAGCTTGCGAATTGCAGGAGGGCTTTGCGGTCGGGCATCTGCACTGGGGGATCTCATTGTCTCAGATGGGCAGCTGGCGGGGAGCGCTGGGTCAGTATGGACAGGCTATCAAGCTCAATCCCCAGTTAGTGGTGGCACATTATCAGGCCGGTCTCGCCTGCCTGGAACTCGGGCAGTTGCAGGATGCCGGTCAGTACTTTCGCAATGCCACCAATCTGGATCCGAATTTAGCGGAGGCGTTTCACGGCATTGCAATGACGTTGATGGCGCTCGGCCGGCATGCCGATGCGTTGCCGTTCTTCTCGCAAGCCACTCAGCTGAACAATCAACTGCATTCAATTCATCGCAATTGGGCGAATGCTTTGATTTCACAGGGCAAGTTTGACGAAGCCTCCAGGCACTTTCAGGAGGCTGTCAACGCCGGTGCCCGGGCGCTCAGCGCAAAGGAGAGAGCGCTTATCTACAACGATTGGGGAGTCAGCCTCTTTCATCAAGGAAAGCTTGATGAAGCTGCTGAAAAACTTACTCAAGCAGTTGATGTCGATGCAACGCTTTTAGCTGCCAGGCTCAATCTCGGCTTGGTGCACAACGGCTTGCAGGAGTATGAGATGGCTGCCGATGCCTTTGAAAAGGCGATTCAGGAAGGAACGGATCGCCCCGAGCCGTTGCTCTTGTGCGGTATCACCTACTTGTTTTTGGGACGCTCGGCCGAAGCGCTCGAACGATTCGACCAGGCTCGCGCTCGCGGAATGAACAGCCCTGAGCTGAATCTCTGGTTGGGTTACGCCCACATGGCATTGAGCAATAAGGAAGTTGCCGAGCAAAATTTCGCGATTGCGGTCAAGGAGAGTCCGCAGAGCTATCTGGCAATCGATGCATGGGGAGTAAGTCTGGCTGAGCTGGGACGGCATCCTGAAGCGGTCGAGCGCTTCGGACGCTCGATTAACTTGAATAGAAACTTCTCGCTTGCATACATGCACTTGGCCCGAAGCCTCGAGGCGATGGGACGCAAGGACGAAGCGCGTGCTACCTTCAAAGTGGCGGTCGAGAAGGATCCCAACTGTCTTTCCGGCGAGAAGGAGACTCTGGAAGTGCTATTGAAGTATTCGCATTACGAACTGGCGATGAACAAATCGCTCCAGTTGCTTGATATCGCTCCGGCAGATGCTGATGCTCAGTTGACCCTAGCTAGAAGTTTGAAGGGGCAGAATCGGCTTAATGAGTGTGTCCAGGTGTTGGACAGCTTAATAGACGATCATCCGGAATGCGGGCCGGCACATGCATTAATCGGGCTGATTTACCTGGGACAAGGGAAGCTTTCGGAAGCCGATGAGAAGTTTCGTCAAGCATCGCTGCTTTTCGAAGGAGATGTCACTCTCTATTACTCCTGGGGCAAAACACTCTCTTTACTGGGGTTGCACGAAATGGCGGTGGAGAAATTTCAAAAGGCCGTCGAGTTCGATCCCTACGATGGCGATACCTACGAGGCCTGGGGAGCCACCTTGAAGGTGCTTGGTCGTTTCCAGGAAGCTGCTGAGGTCTACAAACGAGCAGCCGAGTACATATGATGCCCGACTGGAAGGTCGAATCAGGCAAGCAAGCTGATCAGCCAGCACCAAGTGAGCCTGCCGGCGACTCGGCTCAGGCGCTCTCAGACGGCGGCAGACAGGGGCTCTCCCAGCCAGTCGGTCAAGAAAGCTCAACTGCTGAGCTCGGCACGCAGGCGGGTAATACAGGCGATTTGAAGGACCAACCGGAACTTCCTTCGTCGGAGTCAGCTGCCAGTCGAGCTGCCAGTGTTGCGAACGCTGAGCGCTCAAGTATTGAGACCGAGCCAAGCGAGCTTTTTTTAAAGTCGGAGCAGCTGCTGTACTTCAGGCTCACATTTGCCTTGGCCAGCCTCGGTGTCGCTTTGCTAGTCGGTTATTTCGCCAGGTCCGAATTCGATCTCGGGTTAGTGGTGATTTTGGTTTTTGCGGTTGCAATCTATTCTTTGATCGGCCTCGATCTGCTTAAACGAGAGAGAGTAACCAGCGAATCAGGGCTGTTGAGGCTCAACACTGTCTTTGTAGGACTGGACATCTTATCGCTGACGATGCTTGTGCACCTTACCCGGGGGATCGACTCCGATCTTTACCTGCTCTATCTATTGCCGATTCTACTTTCGAGCCACACTTTCGGACGCAAGGGCATCTATCTAACTGCCACATGCGTGTCGTTCTCTTATGTCGGAGTTTTGTTGATTGAAAATACCGATTACTTTCCCTACCTGCTGTCGCGGGGGGAAGGTTTAACCGGACCATACGCAGAGCGTATCTGGGTAAGAATACTTTCGCGCAGCGCAATTCTGGTAACGGTGTCCTACATCTGGGGAGCATTTTGCGATCATATTTCGCAGGTCAGAGAGCATGGTGCCAATCGCTTGCGAGAACAGCTCAAAGCCAATCGCAAGCTGGTGACCGAGTCGCGTGCACAAGCTGCCCGAGAGCATTTGATCAATACAATCAGCTCGGCAATTCGAAGCACGCTCGATTTAAACCAAATTTTAAAGACGACAGTGACACAGCTGAGCTCCGCGTTGAATGCCACTCGTTGCGCAATCGTCTGCCCGCCTGATGGTCAAAACGACTCGCCGCTGATCTGGGAGACTATCGATCCTTCACACCACGGGCATAGCCACGAGAAGTTCAGTCAGGAATTCTGCCGTTTCGTGTTGGAGAGGAAGTCCAGCTATGAAGGGAAGGTGGAGGACGGAACGATCAAAAAGACGTTCGTGTTCGATGAACCGATCAGGGAGTGGGCGTTCCGCCCGGTTCGAGATGACCTCAGTCGGCTGTCGTTTCGCTCGCTGGTGGTGCAACCGATTATGTACGGATTGGAATCCAAGGGGGTCTTGCTGATTGCCGAGTGCGACCGCCGCCGCCGCTGGACGTCATCCGAGCTGGAGCTGATTAAGAGTGTGGCCGGTCAGGTGGCAATCGCAATCGAACATGCCAGGCTTGTGGATCAACTTTCACGGAAGAACCGGGATCTGTTGCAAAAGAACTTGCAGCTTGATACCAAGAATCTCGAGCTGCGCAGCACTCAGTCTCAGCTGATTCATCAGGAAAAAATGG
>CAZSNX010000504.1:0-3800 GCA_964607945.1 uncultured Candidatus Obscuribacterales bacterium | reverse complement strand
GTCGATCCACCGGGGCCGCTCTCGCCCGACTACGTCGACTACGAGATCAACCACCGCCGGACAGGCAAGCTCGATCTGGAGCCGGCGCAAACGCACCTGCAATCGCTTTCCGTAATTTGCTCGGCAGATCACTTGTCGGCAGTCAGGCAAGCGCTTCAGCGAGGACAGGCGTTGGGTGAAGCGACCAATCGAGCACGGGACATGGTGAACGAGCCTTCGGACACCATGACTCCCCGCAAGCTGGCAGAGATCGCCTGCGAGATCGCCTGCAACTCAAACGGACTGACTTCCTGCCAGGTTCTCTCCAAGCAGGAGATCGAGAAGCTCGGGATGGGCGGCGTCCTGGCAGTCAATCAAGGCTCGATCGATGAAGCGCTGCTGATCAAGCTTTGTTACAACCCGCCGACCGGCAAGACCAAGGAAGTGGTGGCGCTGGTAGGCAAAGGCATCACCTTCGACAGCGGCGGGCTGGGCATCAAAGACGGTGTCGACATGCAGAGCATGAAGAACGACATGGGCGGCGCCGCCGCTGTGTTGTGCGTAATGTCGCTGCTGCCGCTGCTCAAGCCGAATATATCGGTGTGCGCGTTGATCGCCGCCACCGACAATCTCGTGGACGCCAACTCGTTGCGCCCGGGCAAAGTGCTCACCACGATGTCCGGTCTGACTGTGCAGGTGGATCACACCGACGCCGAAGGACGCCTGACTCTGGCTGACGCCTTGCACTATGCATGCAAAGCAAGAAAGGTGATCGATCTGGCTACGCTGACCGGAGCTGTCGAAGATGCACTCGGTGATTACGTTACCGGCATCTTTTCAAACAACTCCCGGTTCGCTCGCCAGTTCCTGCAAGCGGCCGACGAGGCAGGCGAGTTGATGCACCAGCTGCCGATGCCTGAGGAGTACCGCAAGTACAACCGCACGGCGATGGCTGACCTGACCAATGACGGCGAAGGACCGGGCGCAATTGTTGCGGCTTGGTTCTTGCGCGAGTTCATTCGCGATGGTGTCGCGTGGATTCACGCCGACATCGGCGGCACTTCCTTCCGGAAACATGCTCTCGGCAGCGACCCGGCCGAAGCTACCGGCGTCGGAGTGAGAACTCTGGCGCGTTTCCTGATGCGCTACAAGTAGAGCTTCGTCCTGCATGAAAGGCAGACCGGCTGGCAGTTTTGCCAGACCGGTCTGCCTTCTATCAGGCTGGCAGCTCTACTTTTTCCATTCGCCTACTACACCACCTAGGACGTATACTTAAACAGGCTCGTTGGAACAACAAATGCAGCTCAGTACAGCTGACAGACTGATTGCCTGCTTCGATTACCAAATTCCCACTTGGATACCAACCTGCAAGATGTTATTCTGTCGCCACCGAAATGTCCGGCAGGGTTCAGTCCAGTTTGACGGTGTCCTTTCGGATCGAACAACAATTAGGCTGGCGTGTCTTCTTCCGCTCCAAAGGGGATCCGAAGATGTGGGAATTGTCCGTGCCCTGGTATGACCTGGTACTGCGAGCAGGCATCGTTTACACCTTTTTACTCATTCTATTGAGGGTTACCGGCAAGAGGCAGGTCGGCCAGCTTGCTCCATTCGATCTGGTCTTGCTGTTGGTAATCGCCAACGCCGTTCAAAATGCCATGGTCGGTGCCGATGAATGGATTCCAGGAGGCATCATTCTCTGCCTGACGCTGGTTGGAATCAATTCAATCGTTGGCTTCCTGACGTTCAAATCAAAACGATTTGAAAGCTTGATAGAAGGAAGACCACAGATTCTCGTTCACAACGGCAAGATCGATGGTCGAGTGATGCAAAAGGAGCGCATCACCAATCATGAATTGATGGCTGCTATCCGTCGAGCCGGAGCCGGCAGCATCGACCATGTTCATTTTGCGATCTTAGAAAACAACGGGCTGATAACCGTCCAAACCAAAGGCACCAATCAGCGCGAGAGCGATCTGATGGAAGACAAGGTATCCGTCCTCAACTGAGCACGCCGTTCACTAAGCGCCTTCCCACTCGGCATGCGAAATTTGATCGCCTCGATCAATCAACCAACGATCGTTGATCCGCTTGATTGTGAAACCGAAATATTCCTCGCCGCCGCCGGTGAAATGGCTGAGATCAACCATCAACTTAACGAGATTATCGCCCTGCTCGACGATCTTAATTGCAGAAATCGGTGCCTTTTCGACACCTTCAAGTGAATACTTGATCTCCTTATTGCCTTTCTCGAAGTCGGCCAAACTCTGCTTCGCCTGCCAGCTCTCGCTCAAGTCTTCGTATGCGCCTTTATAATCCTTTTCCGCCAGCTTCTTGTAATGTTTTCTGATCAACAGATCGGCAGCTTGAACAGGCTCGTCGAATGAGCTGTCGAAATTAGCCTTATCCAGAATGAGACCGTTGTCTCCCTTGTGAAACGTGACGGTCCAGCTCGCACCATTGGCAACACCATTGACACCGCCCAGCGAACCGACCAGCGCCTTCTTGTCCAGCGACTTGAAGCTCAGTTTCAACAGGTTGCGGCCTGGCGTGGTGCAAATACTGGCAGATCCGCCATAAGTGTCTTCCTTCAGAAAATAGAGAATGCCGGTCGTAGTTGTGCCGCCTGCTGGGCTCGTGCCCATCTGAGACCAAACGAACCATCCCCCGCCTGCTAGCAAAGCCAGAATTGGAGCGACAAAGAGGAGTGGATTGATACCGCCGGGACTTTTCTGGCTGGCATGGCTGCGAAGCGCATCGATCTGGGGCTTGCCGGTAGAAATCTCTCGCGTATCGCTGCGGGTATTGACTGCCGGAGCACGTGTCTGCGAAGCCGATTGACCGGTCGAAACCAGCTCGGACGGACCGCCGCCGTCCTGCTCCTCCAGGAAGCGCTTATAGCCGAACTCGAGAGCCTCTTTCATCTCGAGCATGGACTCGTATCTGAGCTCCTTATCCTTCTCGAGCGCTTTCATAATTACCCGCTCGACCGCTTCCGGAACGCAGAGCTCGGGGAACGTCGCTCTCAGCGGAGCGGGCGTCTCATTGATGTGCTTGTGCATGGTGTCCACAAGCGTCTTTCCGACCAGCGGCGGAAAACCAACTAAGGCCTCATAGATAGTCGCTCCCAATGAGTAAATGTCCGAGCGAGCATCAAGGGCATTACCCATGCATTGCTCGGGACTCATATAAATAGGGCTGCCGAACACCTCACCGGTTTTGGTCAAATGCATGGACTCTTGACCGGCTAAAGCCTGGAGCTTGGCGATTCCAAAATCGACGACTTTCACGAAGTCTTCTTTGTCTTCTGTTTTCATCAAAACGATATTGCTTGGCTTCACATCACGGTGGATGACATGCTGCCTATGAGCATGCTCGAGCGCACTGCAAGCCTGCAAGAAAATCGGAATGGCTCGCCGGACGTGAATCCGTCCGTCACGTTTGATGATGTCGGCCAGACTGTCCCCTTCCATGAAATCCATGACAAGGTATGGCTGTCCGGTATCCTCTACCACCCCAAAATCGTGAACGGTTATCACATTTGGGTGCTGCAGCCTACTTGCAGCCTTGGCCTCGAGCTGAAAACGCGCGACATTCTGCCTGTCATCGGCAAGATCGGCCTTCAGCATCTTGATAGCGACAATTCGATCGATCAGTTGCTGCCTGGCCTTATAAACAAGTCCCATTCCGCCCTTGCCGGCGATTTCCAGAATTTCGTATTTGTCAGCCAGAACAGATCCAATGTACGGATCTTTCTTTGTTATTTGCTGTGTCGTAATCAAGGTTGTTTTGTCTTTGGGACAAAACTGCATTTTGCCAGTGAA
>CAZSNX010000503.1:0-3803 GCA_964607945.1 uncultured Candidatus Obscuribacterales bacterium | reverse complement strand
GGCCAAGGGTTGCGCCCGGGTGAATTTCAATTCCGGTAAAGACTCGGGAGAAATGAGATAGAAAGCGGCCGGGAGTAAACAGACGCCAGCGCCACAGTCGATTGGCCATTCGATGAATCATGAGGGCATGAAAGCCGGGGTAGCACAGTACCACTTCCAGCCAGCTGCGGGCAGCCGGATCTTTGCTCAAGATGTTGTTTATTTCTTCCTGTACGCTCATTGTCAGTCCTTAGGAAATCGCGCTGCCCTTACTATTTTGTCCCGAAAGGGCTGTAAGGTGTTAGCTTCGGTCAAGTTTCAGTCACATGTGCTGCAAGCTGGTTCGAAGACCAGCCCGTCGATAGCCGGGCACTAGCTGGCGCTCAGGTCGGTCCAGCGAACTAAAGTCAGCAAAGCAAGGACTCAGGGCAGGCTTCTATCCTTTGGACAGTTAATCGTGGCGCTTCCAGGGATCCGGAAGGCTTGCTGCCGCTGAATCGTTGCATCACCATTGATGGAAAATGCCAGGAACGGGCACCTGGTTTGACATATGGAACATCAGGGCATGATCGAACAGGGATCTCATACTAGTATAAATTTGCTTTAAAAAATGGTCTGCGCCGGCGTGCTTGCGTATTTTCCCCATTCCTCCCCCCTTATTTAGATATATGCTGGGAAAAACCACCGCACCGCCTGTCAAATTTCTCCTCAATTCGGATAGATGCCTATGTCGACAGCCATGAGCGGCAGTAGGCAAATGGGTGAAAAGGGAAACCAGGTAGTGGGCAGCGTACAGGTCTCAGACTTTCGATGAGCGACCTAAGAGACATTAAGAAGCAAGCAGAGGAGCAAGCCAAACAAGGCAAGCTCCCTGAAAGGCAAGAGAGACCGTCGGGATTGGCAGGCGGAGATCTGATTGCCGATCTCAATCTCTTAAATGTTCACGGCACGAAGTCACAGACAAAAGCTTCCGACACGCCACAAAAACCGGAAGTTAAGAAAGCCGCTGATCCGCAACCTGAAAAGAAGGAAGAGCCGGGTTCTCTGCTTTCCTGGTCTGGAGCTTGGGGGACTGTCAAGGGTGGTTTTAAGACGCTGGCTAGTTTGCCGGCCGATACCTTTCATGCCGTCGTCAATCCTGACCATGGCAAGGTTTATCGAGGGATCGCAACTGGCGACAGCGTGCGGCTGGCAGACAACGTTGGTTTTACGGCATCAGTGAAACGGACCGGTTCGGATGTCTATACCGGAGTTTCCTATTTAGCGACCCACCCGATTGAAGCCTACAATCGCAGCGCCGAACGGTACAACAAGGCGAGCTCGGAGCAAAAAGGGGTAATGTTCGGGTCTACCTTAACTTTGACCGGCACGCTCTTTTGGGGAACTGGTCTGGGTGGAAAGACCTCAAAGCTGCTCGGTTTTGCCAAAGTCGAAGAAGGAATAGCTACAGGCCGAGCATTAGGTGAGGTTTCGGCTTTGAGCCGAGAGGCCAATTTGGCCAGAAGCCTAAACGTCTTGAACAAGGAAGCGGGACTGGCGCGGGAAGGACGGCTAGCCGGAATGTTGGACGAAGCTGCGTTGAGCAGTCGAGTTTTGCCGGCCGGACGCTTGGGAGAAAACACCAAATTCCTGAATGCGTTCAAGGAATCAAAATTTGCCGAGGGAGCCAAGTCCGCTGAAGCTCTCAGCGGAGCCAAGGTTGTCGATGTAGCTGATAAGGCTAAGGTTGCCGAAGTTGTTGCCGGCGATCGTTGGGCTTTAGGAATTAAGAATACAACCGAGCGTTTAAGCGAAAAACTCAAATTCGATTTGTTGACCGGCCAAAGCGCAGAGCGTGCAGCAGGCACCGAAGCAGCTTCGCTCGCGTTCAAAGAACGGGCAGTGACCTTAATGCAGGAGCATAAGGCAATTGGCGAAGCCGTCACAGTCGTTTTCGAAAATGGTGCCGATAGCGTAGTCGGCAGAATGGCTATGCGCGACCTTAAGGAGTCGCTGGCACGCTACAGCAAAGCAGCCGGATTCGATGCCAAAGCGGTTAGTGAAATCGACAAAGTGCTGGTGGAGTTGGAAGAGACGTTCAGCGTAAGTCGTTCTGTGCAGCTGGCGAAAACTGGTTTGAGGACTAGCAGTGCTGACGAGATCGGTACTAACGTTGCCGGTAAGGAACAGGCGCTTCGTGACAATCTCAGCCTGATTGAGAAAGAACTCGGCAACTGTGGCAAAGTAGAAGATGCCGCTGCGCTCCAACGCTCCAAAGAGCTGCAGCAAAGCATGCGCAACTTTACGCAAGCGACCGAAGCAGGAGCTCGCGAGCGTGCTTTAGCTGAATTTGAAGCTAAGTACAATGCTTATACTGCTTCGTTGAAGGAAACCACCCTCGGTAAGTCAGGCAAGTTTGATGTTGCTTTGACGGACAAAGCTGCAGTTGAGTTTCGAGCCACCGCCAAGGGTGCGCTCGAGGCCGGTACAACCGCCGAAGCGGCTCAGCCAGTGCTGTTGAAGATCAGCAATGTTGAAGCGGCTGTTGTACGAGAACAACAGGTTGGACTCAAGCTTCAAGAAGCACGCGAGCTGGCAGCCGGATCTCAAACGGCCGAAGCGCGGGCGATCTTATCTGAAGCCGAGCGGCTCGAAGTTAGCATGCGCAATCTCCGTTCTGCTGAAAGGGTGGCGGCGGATTCTCTTTCAACCGATGCGGCCGGTTCGCGAACGGCAGCGCTAGCGCGTGAGAAAGCTGCCGCTGATTTCGAAGGACGGCTCAACTCATACAACAATCTGGTCAAGGAAAGCAAGTTTGCCAAGACCGCTGGTGCTGATTTGACGATTGCCGAGAATACTGCTGTCGATGCCCGAACGATTGGCCGCCTCGGTCGCGAAGCATCTCCGCTCCTGGGTGATGCCAATGCTACCGGCAAGTTGGATGTATTCACTCGCACAGGCAAAGGCACGCTTGCAGACAGTAATTTTGCCGCGAAAGTCGACGATCTTTCAGCAGCCGGCAAAGGCACGCTGGCAGCTGACGGTAAGTTAGCCGCTAAGTCGGAAGAATTCGCCGGAGCCGGAAGAGGAGCACTGGCAGCAGACAGCAAGCTGGCAGCCAAAGTCGAAGAGGTTACCGGTGCCGGCAAAGGGGCATTGGCAGCAGATGGCAAGTTGGCAGCCAAGACTGAAGATGTCGCTGCCGTTGGAAAGGGCTCATTTGTATCGGACAGCAAGCTTGCAGCAAGGACAGAAGATTTAGCAGCGGCTGGGAAAGGCTCACGGGCAGCTGATGCCAAGCTCGTTGCCAAAGCAGATGAGGTTGCCGGCGCCAATCGCGCGGTGACTCTTTCCGAAGCTAATCTTGCCGGAAAGAGTGAAACTGTCGCTAATGCCGGTCGTGGTGCGGCTACTACTGAAACTGCCGCAGCCGGTAAATTTGAAGCTGCTGCGAATGCCGGCAAGGGCTCGAATGTTGCTGATTCAGCGGCGCTTGGAAGCCGAGCCACTTGGACGGATACAGCGGTCTTGAACGCTCAAAGGGAGCTTGTGGCTAAGTCGACGGCGAAGTTGGAAGAAGCCATGGCGCTGGGCGACACGGCTGTGCGCGCTCGTGCTTTGGATGTACAACAAAGTCTTGAGCGCTTCTCAGCCTCACTTGCCAGCCAAGTGACAAATGCCAAGGAGTTGCAAGAGGTCTCGAGTGCCTTGCGCGGCAGCATTCGCGCCTACAATGAAGCGCTCGACGCATGCCCGGCTGCCAGATCACTGGCTGGTAGACTTCATCTGGAAGATCCTTTAGCCGCCGGCACTGCTCGGTTTTTCCAGGGCGATCGTTTGGCTAA
>CAZSNX010000502.1:0-3810 GCA_964607945.1 uncultured Candidatus Obscuribacterales bacterium | reverse complement strand
AGACAGTAGGCTTACGTAATCCGGAAAGTGTGCGGTCAGCCCAGGCAATGCCCCGAAAGCGTGTGTAGATACAAGGGGCGGCTCTAGTAGCCGCCCCTTACAAATCTCCAACCCGGGCTGACCGAATACTTACGTGAAACGAGCATGACATCATGCGAGGTATCAAATTCTCGAAATCCTACGCTCTTAAAGATGTCTTGCAGTTTATAGACGCGAAGAAAGTAACTCTTCAGCATTTTCAGCCGGTCTGACTTAAGTAGTCACGGCTACTACCGCCACTCTCCGTGATGCTGCCTGCTTTGCCTGCTCCCACCAGATTAATGCGTACTTCTACCATTGACCCTGCCGGTCGGCCATTCTAATCTTCACTGTTAGGCTGGACTCGAGAATAGAGAAGCGCTGCAGTTGCTACCCACAAAGCGATGCGGTCGACAACTCCCTTGGAGGGTTTTCTAGAGATGGCCAGTGTCAACATGTTGGAAACGGAAAGTCCTGCCGGCAGTGTGCGAGCGCTGGGAACAGAACGGCTTGACGATTCAGTTAATGCTCAACTAAGAGATAAGCAAGCCGCGTCTCAACTCTACGAATCCGCTTACGCTCCCAAGAACGTCACCGAGCAACTTCAAGACAAGGCCTGCAATAGTTGCGGCGGGACGAAAGATATTTATGGCGATCCGAATCAATACCTGAGCAGCTATGCTCGCCCGTTCAATCAGTATCAACAATTCGGGCAGAATCAACAACGCGGCAACTACATGCACAACCCGGCTTATCGCGGTTACGCTCAGCAGTATGCGGACAACAACTGTCAATCAGGCGTGTTTCAACAACCCTACACTAACTACACTCAACCCTACTTCGGTGGATACGACCAGACTTTCCGCGGCGGATACAACCAACAACCATATAATCAGCGTTATGGTTACGATCAGCAGATCTACGGCGGCTGCAACCAAAACTTCGGACGGACGAACCAGCAATTCTACGGCGGCGGATACGGTGGGTATGGCGGCTTCAACCAGCCCTTTGGTGGTTACGGCGGCTATGGCGGATTCAACCAGCCTTTTGGCGGATACGGCGGCTATGGCGGATTTGGACGAGGCGGATATGGAGTAGAAAACATGCTGCGCAACCAAGCCAGCAATCTGCTCGGATCCTTGCCATACATGCTCGGCAACAACAATGACGGCTGCGGTGGCTACAACCAGGGCAGCTTCGGCGGCAATATCCTGCGCGGCGGAGCAAGTTCGCTATTGAGATCTTTGCCGTACATGATAGGTCGCAGTGGAAACAACGGTCACCATGGTCACTACAACCAGTTCAACCGGTATCGTTAGTGAACAACCGGACCAGACTTTGTACACCTAGCCACAATATTGCTGATTAGACAGTTTCACCGATACCGCTGTTTCGCAGCATGACTATAGACTGACATAATCGGAGCAGCCATTCTAACGACAGTTGGGTTCAGATGTTGAGCAGCTCGGATAGACTCGAGCATTAGATACCCGCTTGAGTTATTGTCGCTCTAAACAGCTTATCCAGCCGCTCTGAAGCAGCCTTAGCAGCCTTCAAGACCTCCTCGTGTCCATCAATTGCAGTGTTATCGCTCCAAACATTGGTGACAACCGAAATTGCTGCCGCCACCGTCTTGCTTCCAAGCGCTGTTTGCAGCTCCGGAACAGTGGACATTCCGACTGCATCTGACTTCAGCCGTTTCAACATTTCAATCTCGGCCAACGTTTCGTAAGTCGGACCGAGCAGTCCGGCATAGACCCCTTTCTTCAGCGGGCGAAACTGAGCGTCGCTCTTCGCGAGGTCTTGCCCTACAGACCAAACATGCCCGGTCAAGTTGTTCTCGCAATTAGTCGGAGCGCTCATCAAAGCTGGAACCAAGCCGCTCTCTTTCCATTTCGGATTGAGATGATCGCGATAACCGGTCAACAGCATCAAATCTCCGACCGCGAATTCCTGATTGAGCCCGCCTGCTGCGTTGGTCAGAAAGAGATTGGCGACTCCCCATTCAACCATCACCCGGGTCGGGAGTGTCACTACCTCCCAATCATGCCCCTCATAGAGGTGGAAGCGTCCTCTCATGACTGCCACGAGTTTGTCTTGCACGCGCCCTAATGTTAGCGATCCGGCATGACCCACAATTGTCGGCGAAATGCCAAACACTTGATCGTATGAAAATGACTGCTCATCAGTCAGTTGTTCGAGCACCTTCACACCGGAGCCAAGAACGATGGCGGCAGCGGGAACTTCCTTACTGACTTTGCGGAGGAATTCAACGGACTGAGAGACGGACTTTGTTGTAGTTTCGATCACGATCAATTTCCTCCGCCGCTTTCAAGAACGCTCAAAATAGTGGAATCAAGCTTTTCGCCTTCCGGAACAAGAATACCGAGAACTCGATATCGGGCATGCGCTGCCACAATCATGGTCGGTACGAGGTTGTAGCAATAGAAATCTGCTCCCAGGGAGCGAATCAGCTTGAGCGCCTCATCCGAAGGAACAAGACCGTTTCTCAGACCAGCAGCGATGCCGGTGGGCAACCCAACAGGCACATCCGTTACATAAATGTCGTTGACCGAAGGGAAGCGCTCCCCACAAGGATCATTAGGACCAGTCAACGGATTTCCGCCGGTGAGATTCAGATGATCTGCCACCAAATGCGGGGAGGACTTGGGCAATCCGAACCCTCTGTCGATCACAATAAGAACCTTGGGTCCGCTGTTGTTTCGAATTAGGGAAACGACTTGATCGCTGAATGAATCGAGCTGATGGAATCCCGCAACAGACCCGGTAAAGTCAAGGCGCAGGGCCCCTTTCAGTGTTGTTTTCGCTAGAACCATTTCAACTCACCTTCGATAACTCGGGGATAAAAGAGACACCTGGACCATGCCATTCCAGACCGAACCACGCTGCCAGACTGGCAGCTATGTCGACGAAACCTTCTCTGATTCCCAACTGTCTATCCAGTGAATCATTGGCTCCAAATGCCGGTGAATACGTAAGCAAAGGCACGAACTCCCGAGTATGGTCGGTGCCGGGAGCCGTCGGATCGTTGCCATGGTCGGAAGAAATTACCAGCACATCGTCTTCGGTCATTGCATCCATGATGCGACCCAACCACTCATCGATTTCGACCAGCGCCCCCGCATAACCCTGTACGTTACGGCGATGTCCAAACACCATGTCCGTGTCGACCAGGTTCGTAAAGATAATCTGCACCGCATCTGGTGCACCGCTCAACACCTTCAAAGGCGCGAGCTCCAACTGGCCGCGCACGGCTGCCAGAGTCAGCTCCAACCCTTCTCGATTGAGACCGGTGTGTTTAGCGTGAGTAACACCTTGCTTGGCAAAAATATCTTCTATTTTGCCGATGCCGAGCACTCCCAATCCGGCCGCAGTTGCCTGGTCGAGAAACGTCGGCTCCGGTGGGGGAACAGCATAGTCGCGGCGGTCACCGCCCAATCGATAATAACTGCCCGGCTCGCCGGCAAACGGTCTGGCGATTACACGACCGACCCGATACGGTCCATCCAAAATTTCTCGGGCAATCTCACACCACTTGTACTGAGTCGAAAGCGGAATCGTCTCAGTATGGCAAGCCAATTGAAATACACTGTCACCACTGGTGTAAACAATTGGGAAGCCAGTCTTTTGATGTTCTTCACCCAAATCTTCAAGAACCTTCGTGCCCGAAGCAGGTTTGTTGCAAAGAATCTGCTTGCAGCCGGTCTTAGCAATGAAATCCTGAACCAGACTGTCCGGAAATCCATCCGGAAACATCGGAAAGGCGGTTTT
>CAZSNX010000501.1:0-3823 GCA_964607945.1 uncultured Candidatus Obscuribacterales bacterium | reverse complement strand
GCACCCCCTCTTGTGGCTCTATGTTCTTGAAACTTGATTTCAATCCATATGCCGGGTTGTATGGAATGGGGCCTCCGTCAACCTGCGGAAGCGCCCAGTGGTAAAACAGTGCTCTCGGCGAATCACTTTTTATTATGGCAACAGATTTGTCTTGCAGTTGTGCTCCTGTGGAAAACATACCATCTGTGCCAACTAACAAGGGCAATTTATCGGATCGATCGTATTTGACCCTCACGGTCACTCTCAAAGGAGTCACCAGGTCGAATCTCTTATATCGCACAACTATTCCATTCTGGTTCTTGGGAATTGGCAATCTAGCAGCTTTCAAAAGCTCTACAACTCTTTTGTGGGTCAGCTTCTCAAATTTATCAAAGTCGCGGAGGTCAGTTGATCCTGCAGCACCGGTGTTGTTTACAACTCCATTCCATGACCAGCCGCTTGCTGTTATCAGGTCTGCGCCAAAGTTTGCTGCTTCCTGCGTGGCAAAGGCGAGGCTGCACTTGTAATAAATGAGAATTCCAATATTGATCATTAAGAATGTAGTGGCGATTATGCCGGCGGTTATCATCAAAATGGCGACCGTTCCTTCAACGATGTAAGAACCTGTTTGTGACCGTCCGAGTCGCTTCGTCTTGCTGTTGTATGCGATTAAATTCATTGTGATTGTACCTCTTTCAAGTCCTGTTAAGTTAATGTCCTTGTTCGGAAAACTGGCTGCATAACTCTAGTTCACTGAGGCAAAGACCAGTTTGCCGGATAGCCGAGCGTGATTTGCTCTGGCGCGGAAAAATCTCGTGAAGTATGGAGAAGCCCGCTCGCTGAGAGAATCCTGGCGGACTCTGGCGAGTTTGTAAGATTGACCAATGCCAACCCATAGGACGGTATTTTGACTGTTACTCCGTTTGGTAGTCTCAGATCCGTAATTGCTGCTGGCTGTGTTGCAATCAAGTTGTATGCGCTGGTTTGCATCATTTCGAATGGCAAGTTCGATGCAAACCGGCCAGCAAAGTGCAACTGCCTTACGCCGAAAGTCAGAATGATCTTTCTATTGTTGGCGGGATCGACTCTGAGTTTGAAGCTGCTGGTTGCAGGCAGTTCCATGCCGTTGAGTAGTGAATCCACAAGCTCTCGTGCCTCCGGCTCCACTTGCGACAATTTGCTACTCCTTGAGCCGTTCCAGGAAAGGCTGTTGGCTGCGTATGTGACGCCTTGAATTCCAGCGAATTGAAGCTTGTTTTTGTAATAGAAAAGACTCATCATATTCATGAGGAACAGAATTACACCTACCGTAATCCCTATTAACATCCAAATCGCCAATACGCTGAGGGCGGTTACACCGGCCTGGTTGCGACTTCTTTTTGTGCCAATCATTTTCCGCTTCTCCTTTTGACCAACGCCACTTAACAGTTGATTCGTCTCTGCTCAAGGAAGATTTATCTTCTTTCGTGGATACATGATGGTGCCCGCTGGAGCAGTTATCGGGAGAGTGCTTACTGCCGGTGCCCTAGCAAAATCTCTGAATTGCGTTCCGAGTCGATAAACTGGAATACGGGTCGTCCATTCGCGGTGCCCTTTGGGGAAGATGTCTAACAAAGCAGGCGGTTTACCGGTAGAAAGATTGACGCAGGCCGTCTCGGTCACTGTCCGCATACTCACCGGCAGCACTGACTGAGCCGGAAACTTGAGACCTCTTATTCTGACTGTGATCTTAATAGTGGCACTTTGTCTGTCAATTGTAGAAAGTTGGAGATCGTCTTGCCGTAGGCTTATCTTGGGAAGTTCCATCAGTTCCAGCATGTCGTTAAGCCTGTTTCGTGTTTGTTCCAATGTATACTCTCTGGACTTTTTGCGAGCGTTTCCCCAGGCAAGCTGGCTGGCTGCATAATCTGCAGCTTGAGTTGCTGCATACCCTACCTTTTGTTTGTAGTAGAGCAGGAAACCGACGTTTAACAGCATCTGCGCCAGAAGGACAGTTGCTCCAATTATCAAAACCAGACCGCCAACCCCTTCCACAATACCGCTGCCGCGTTGGTTGAATCGTCGGGATCTCACTTTAAGTCGCATATTTTATCGCCTCCAGCCATTGAAGTCTTATGGGGTTACTGTACGACTAGCTTGTGTCGTCTCGGCGTCTAACTTCGGTCAAACTTGCGTCTGACCTGTGAGTCCTTTGAACAAGATCGTAGTGTCGCTAGGTTACTTGCCTTGGATCACTGCGCCAACTCAGGCTGGATTTCAGAATCAGTCGACTGAGAAAGTGAATTTGCATAGACTGCGTCGGAGGCAACTTCACCTTTTGGACTTTCACTCGCTTTGTCGTCCCATTGGGCGTCAGTTTCCACAATCACATCTTCGGATGCGGCGTCCTCATTAGCGTTGGCAGCCGGCGCAATCTCTTTACTGGTTTCTAGTTTGGGGCTGTCCGAGGCAGCTACTCGTTTGATGCCGGACTGCAGTACTTTCTCGGGCTCTGGAGCGCGTGAGCTGTGACTGAAGGCTGCCAGAGCAATGCATGAAATCAACCAAAGAGCAAGCATACCAGCGATTGACACTCGCTTCCTGGCTGCCCGCATGCGACCAAGTTGGCATTCAGCCGACATTATCATGTTGTCCTGCCGTTTATAAAGACAGGTGGGTCTCACTCCCTCGTGAAACAAGACCAAGGCCAAGAGCTCTTGCGTGCTTAGAGCTTGCTGGTTGTAAACAAAGTGTTGGCAAGCATCACACCATCTAACTTGATCGGAGCCCGACATGCTTGACCATGCAACCGGACACTTTGAGGATTCTTTCACTGCAATGGTGCTAGTCGATATCTTCTGCGCTTCCGACAAGTTGATCTTAGATTTGCTTTCTGTTAAGTTTCGCCTGGAAAGTTTTAAGCGCTCTTCCACAAACGAGGTTGATAAGTCTTCCAGATGGTGAGGCTTGGCCGTTGACTCCGGGTTTTTCGCATCCAGATAAACCTGTCGTCGTCTTCTGGCCAGTGCTTGAATCGCAGATGTATGATTGTGCTTTTCATTATTTGAATCTAGTTCTGATCCTGCTTCCTTGCCAAAATTGAGTGTAGTTGTCTGTTTATCGTAAGCGCTTTCGTGCTGCATGATTTTCTCGCCTCCCGCCAGTCCCGGACCACACAGGTCACGATAGATACATTAGGCATGACTTGTGCCTGTCCCCAGTCGGAATTTGGTCAAACTTGGGTCCGTGTTGCAAAGCCAGTCGAAAACCGCACTTTGGCAGACGGGTTATTGTGTTGTGTCGTGAAGTCTTGTGCTTACCACTCTTCCACCAATCCAGGCATCGGTCTGGGCAGACGAAACCAGAATGTCGTGCCCATGCCCTCTTCGCTCTCCACGCCAATAGTACCCTTGTGTGCTTCAACTATTGATTTACAAATGGACAGCCCGAGCCCTGAGCCGCCCAGCTTTTTCGCATCGTCGCTGCTAACTTGCTTGAATCGCTCGAAAACTAGACTTATTTTGTCCTTTGGAATGCCTCTGCCGTTGTCCGTGACGCGAATCTCCAAGAACTGCTCTACTGGTTGAGCGGAAACCTCAATGGTGCTACTTTCAGGAGAGAACTTTATCGAGTTTGACAGAAGATTCACGAGAACCTGGACTATTCGATCATCATCTGCCACCACATCGAAATGCTCAGGAGCGGCAGTGATTGTTATTCGTCTGCTGTGAGCGAGCCCGAACACTGCTTGCACAGATCGCTCGAAGATCTCTTGTATGTCCGATACTTGAAGATCTAGTTGCATCTGTCCTGATTCGAGTTTTTCAATGTCAGATGTTTTGATGAAGAACCGAGTTCCTAAGAG
>CAZSNX010000500.1:0-3830 GCA_964607945.1 uncultured Candidatus Obscuribacterales bacterium | reverse complement strand
TTGATCTGCGTGAGCCGTCTGACCGGATTCTGCGCCACAAGCGGCTTACCCGACGCATCTTCGAGGATTACCTCGGCATAGTTGAATAATGCCCTCAGTAAGCGCATCGCTTGGTGGGCTTGTGCCTCGCCCTTGCCTCGTGGGCCAAATGCATTCGACAAATCTCGATGGCGCAACTCAACCATATCCTTGGTTATTGCCGTAACCTGCTTGTTTTGCCAGTCGGCGAAGCATCGGCGCATGACACCGTCGTATACACTTATTGTCTTGGGCTTCAGTTGGTGCGATACCTTGTAACGCTCGTACAAGTCCATGAGCGACATCGACCTGTAGACAGCCTCAGCCTTTGCAGCGTCGGGATCGATGCCCTGAGCCATCAGCCCAAGCAAGCGCTTCGCCTCAATTTTTGCCTTCTCGGGCGAGAAAACTCCATGCGGTCCGATCGTTATCCGCTTCACTTTGCCGTTGACGCGCCCCTGGACGATATACGTTTTCGCGCCGGGCGTCAGTCGCAATCCAAAGCCACGGAGGTCATCGTCATAGACTAATTTCGCGCCCGAGACAGGCTGCTTCAGTTTGTTTATCACCGAATTGATTAGCCGTGCCATGTTTCGCCCCAAGGTGGTCTTTAGATATTGTACCCAGTTGTGTACTCAATATGTACTCACCGGACAACCATTCTCGGTTGCCAAGATTAAGTGTCATCAAATGTGCTTTAGGCACTAATGAGGCTTAGAGGTTCCTGACGATTTACGCTAAAATCCCGCCAAAGCGGTTTCTACTAATTTAAAAGCAGTAGGTCGCACATTCAAATTTTGTCGTCCCGAGGGTTTTAAGCTTGTCCGGTCAGGACACATAGGTAACAGAACGTTCCTGACACAAGGGTTACACTTTTTGCCGTTTACGCGCAGGCAGGAAGTTATCTACCTTCAAGAAAAATCAAGATGCCAAATAGCCGCGGATAATCCATCAGATAGAATCGGTAGGCGCACAGCCAGCCCTTTCAACCAAACACCCGGCAATCTTGTCGTGTAGCGTTTGCTTTCGCTTGGTCCAGCCTGGCATCAGGAAGCCGATCAACAATATCGCAGTGGAAAGGATCTTGCTAAAGTGCCTGCTAGTAGCTCTCCAGAATGAGATGCGCTGTCCTTCGAGATCAGTAACCTTGATCTTGAGCAGCATTTTGCCGACGGTTGCTTGGTTGGCAGAGGATTCCATCAGGGCGTGGTAGAGGTAGTTGAACAGGATGAATAGGCCAAACGCTGCGATAAGTTCGTTGATCTTCCCAACTATAGGTGTTATCGACATTCCGGCTGTCTGCAAGAAAACCAAATTGAAGACGTACAAAATCAAAGTAAGAGCAAAAACTAGTGACACGCTATCAACAATACATAAGGATGCCCAGAAAAGGAGTGCGTACAGGCTGTATTGCTCCCTTGACAAAAACAAATACTGTCCCGCTCCAGCTAGGCAGACGACTATAACTGCGTCCGATAGGGCCGCCCCCAGCCTTCTGCAAAATCCAGCATCTTTGGTTTCCATCTGCGCACCCGGTCGAGAATACATAGCGAAGTATACCCAGCCCGGACCAACCAACGTTGGGCAAGATGCCGTTCAAGATCAAAGTTACCGATCTCGAAGGGAAGGACAACGGATCTCTTTCTTGAGAGCCACCAGCAGACACTTCAGCGAAATTCTATCCACGATGATATTGCTAATGGATCCTACAATCCGGTACACAGCCCTTTCCGAATCACGATATAGTTGCTCTACGTGGAAGCCACAGCAGTGCACAACGTATAGAATCGAAAACAACAAGACCAATGCCACCCTGTAAACAGTAGTCGCAGGCACAACCTTCAATGCTCGCGCAAAAGCTTACCAACGCCCTTGCCATCATCATTATCTGCACGGTCTCAGCCACCGCATACGGAATCATGCACGATCAGATAACTGTCCGTATTTGCCTCGAATACTTCACCATCTTCCATCCTTCAATCTTCGGTCGGCAACCAGAAACCATGCTTGCCATCCTCTGGGCAATCACGGCCACATGGGGGTCGGAGCCTTTCTCGGCATCCTCCTCGCCGGCGCCGCGACTGCATCACTCACTCCATTCGATAAATGTGAAAACTCGAAGCTCAACTGGAATGTTCTGTTCCTCAGATTTCCATCAGTAGTAGCCACCGCCGCCATCCCGTCCGACTGTAATTTTTGGCTTGCCCTGAGAGTTCAATTTTTCTCTAAGTTGATCGAGTTTGTCCTCGGGCATTTGATCACCAACGCTTAGGCCACGCAAACCTGGCATCTTGTCTGCCACCTGTTTGGGATCAAATGAGTCGGCATTGATTTTAGTACCCTTCACAGAAAGCGAGCTTAACTCTGCCAATCCTGGCATCTTATCGAGAAACTTTTCGCTAATGCCGGTTCGATCCAAAATCAAGCTATCTAACTTCTGGAAGTTCTGCAAGTGAACAAGACCAGCATCAGTTACTTTTGGATTGTCCGTCACCTCGAGATGGTTGAGATTGGGAAGTCCGGACAAGGTTTTGAGCTTGTCATCATCTAATTGTGCAAGCCTGAGCGAAAGACTTTGCAATTGCCCCATGGAGGCAATTTCGCTGACAGCCTTGTCACTTAGAGATGCGTGGCTGATACCTAAATGTTCTAGATTACTCATTCCTTGCAGTGCAGCTATTCCTTTTTCCGTTACTGCCGGCGATTTCTCAAAGCTCAGCGCTCGTAAGTTGGGAGCTACTTTTGCCAAAGTTGCAAGATCGGAATCAGTAAATGATCTGCCGTGCATGCCCTCTAACTTATTGGCATAGTCACCTATTTCCTTCAACTGTTTTTGTTCAGCAAGCCGTTCCTTCATGCCTTCGGAAGCTGGGGAATTCGTCAGGAAAGTAAACGCAGATAAGACTTCTAAACGGTTGAGCTGATCGCTTTGCTCTGCCGGCGTTTTCGTTAATTGCTTAAAGACATCAGGCAATCCTGCTTTCGACTCGTCACCCGCCTTTTGTTGCCCCTTCCAATCATTAAATGTCATCTTCGCGAGCTCTTTTTCCACCTGCGGCTGTATGGCCTCGGCGAGTCGCCTTCTTGTTTCCAAATCCTTTGTTTCAGAGTGTGCTTTCACCACATGCGCGAGGGCTGCGGTGCCACCGGTTTCAATAAGTTTTTCGAGATCAGCTTTTGCTTTGGTACGGTCTGCAAATTTGTTTGACTGGAGATTTTCGACTGCTTTGTCGATATCCTGACGAACCGCCGGATCCAATTTCTTGCCGATCTCCTTATTAACATCATCTATGCGCTTCTGGTGCTCCTCTGGCGTCACCTCCGGCGCCTTATCTTTCTTCATATCTTTTGTCGCGCCATCTCCGGCTCGCAAGGGTCTCGGACCTGGAGCTGGTCTGGGGCCTGGCGGCGGAGGGGCGTCCGCTGGAGGAGCTGCAGCAAAATTTGCCGGCATATCTTTGCCATCATTTGCTGGAGACTCTCTATGCTTTACCGACTCTTGTATTTGCTGTGCTCCCAGGTTGATATCCGGAAAGCCATTGCGTTGGATATTATCGGCGTTGGATGTCGAAGCTGCTGGTTTGTATGTCGAAAGTAGATTTATGAACTCAAGCGAATTCGACGCTGGGCTGCTGGATGTTTTTTCAGTTGTATCGGATTCCGACTGCGGCTTGGGTGGCTCTAACATATCTGAGGACATAACGACATTACCTCTTAGTAAAGAGAGCGCATGTCCGTCTAACGCGGCATGCATTCTATGAACAAATCACGGCCTAAATCAGTGCTTGGACTCTTGAAGTTACGCTTCGATT